>NZ_JBHSIR010000086.1:0-94114 GCF_042653605.1 Pseudonocardia sp. GCM10023141 | reverse complement strand
GCGAGGGTGTTCATGCCGCGCTCGAGCCCGCGGCGTGCCTCCTCGTTGAACGCGATCATCTTCGCCATGCCGGAACGCCCCTTCTCGCGGTGTCCCGGTGACCGGCGCCGTCGCCCGCGACGGCCGGACCGCCCTGCATCGCTGCGGCCCGCTCCGGCGCCGATCCCCGGATTGGCACTCGCAGGCCGCGAGTGCCAGTCGAGAGAGTACACAACTTTGCGTGCACGCAAATATGCGTGGCCGCAATATTGTCGTAGGCTGGCGCCATGACCGAGAACGACGGGCTGCGCCAACGCAAGAAGATCGCCACACGGGAGGCCATCAGTGCGGCCGCTCTGCGGCTGGCGATGGAGAACGGCGCGGAGAACGTGCGCGTGGACGACATCGCAAAGGCCGCGGGTGTCTCGCCGCGCACCTACAACAACTACTTCTCCAGCCGGGAACAGGCGATCGTCGCCGCGATCGCCGCCGAGCGCGCGCTACGGGTCGGAGCCGCACTCCGTGCCCGACCCGCCGATGAGCCACTGGCCGAGGCCATCGTCGAAGCCGTGGTGGAGCAGTACGTGGCGGGTGCGGAGCCGGGCAGCGACGCGTTCGCACTGATCACCTCGGCCGCGAGCCTGCGCGCGGAGTTCCTGGAGACGGTCGCGGCGATCGAGCACCCCCTCGCGGCCGCGATCGCAGACCGCACCGGCGGTGCCGACGCGCTGGCGACCGAGGTGCTCGCCGCTGCGGTGTCGGTAGCGGCCCGCGTGGCGGCCGCCCGCTGGCTGCGGCCGGTCGACACCGAAGCCACGGCGACACTGCTCGTCGTGCCGGCCGGTTCGCTGGCCGACGTGCTGCGCAACGCGCTGGCCTGGGTGGCGCCGATGGCGCGTGCGATCGAGGCCGGCAGGCCCTGACGCGCTCACCCGTCGGCGCGCTGCGCGGCCCGCACCGCCTCGGTCGCGTCCTCGAACGCGGCCGCCGCTCGCGTGAAGTAGTCGAAGAGGATGGCCGTCTCCGCAGCGGAGTAGCCGTCGATGATCTCCCCGACGCGGCGGCGGGCCGGGTCGACGGCCTGTTCGACCGCATCGGGATGGGCCACCGGCTGCACCACGACCTTGCGCCGGTCCGCGGGATCGACGACCCGCTCGACCACCTCCTGCCGCACCAGCCGGTCGATCAGCCGGGTGGCCGCACCGGTGGTCAGGCCGGTGCGGGTCGCGATGTCGCCCGCGGTGAGCGGACCGGCCTGCTCGAGCACGCCCAGCGCATACAGGTCGGTGGCGTTGAAGCCGGCGGCCGCGGCCGTCGCCAGCCCGTGCAGCACGACGGCGTTGAGGTAGCGCCGATGGACCCGATGACCGACGACACCGCGATCCACGACCTGCTCGACCTGCTCAGCGACGCCTGGGCCCGGGGCGACGGCGCCGCCTACGGCGTGCTGTTCACCGCCGACGCCACCTACGTCACGTTCGTCGGCACCGTCTACCGGGGGCCCGACGACATCGGATCGGGCCACCAGACGCTGTTCGACAGCTTCCTCAAGGGCACCCGGCTCGCCACCGAGGTGATCGACATCCGCTACCCCGGCCCGGACACGGCGCTGGTACTCACCCGCGGCGACACCTACAAGGGCAAGCCGGGCAAGCTCGGCAAGGTCCAGACCTACACCGTTGTCCGCTCCGGCTCCGACGGCTGGCTCGTCGCGGCGTTCCAGAACACACGCCATCGCCCGGTCATGGAGGCGGTGTCGTTCCGGATGCAGCCGGCGAGCAAGCCGCACGCTGCTGGGTGACTACCGTCGACGCATGGCGAACGACGCGTTCCGGCTGATCTGCGAGATCGAGCCGCCGACCCGACCGGATCTCAAGCACGTCCGCCACCAGATCGGTGTGCTGACACCGATCGCCGAGGCATTCCTGATCCCCGACAACCACATCGGCCGGGCCACGGTCTCGAGCATCGCGGTGGCCAACGAGGTGCGGGCGATGGGCGGACGCAGCGTCGCGTGCGTCAACTCCCGCGACCGCAACCTGCTCGGCTTCCGACGCGACCTGCTCACGGCCGCCGCGTACGGCGTCGGCGAGTTCCTCTTCGTCCACGGCGACAAGCCGACGGCGGGCGGGCGCACCAGCGAGCTGACCGTCCGTTCGATGATCGACGAGGCCCGCTCGGCCACCGACCAGCGCGCGTTCGAGGGCGTCGCACCGTTCCGGATCGGCGTCACGGCCGGGCTGCAGCGCACGCTGCCGGCGTGGAAGCAGGCAGCCGACTTCGCGTTCGTCCAGGTCAGCTACTCACTCGATGCGCTGCAGCGGTGGCGTGACGCGAATCCCGTCGACATCCCCGCCTATGCCGGTGTCATGGTGCTCGCCAGCGCCGCGATGGCACACCGGCTGCGCTCCACCATCCCTGACATCGCCATCCCCGACGCGCTGATCGAGCAGGTGGACGCCGACCCCGCGGCCGGCGTCGAGGCCGCCTGCGAGCAGGTGCTGGCCCTGCGCGCGACGGGGGCGTTCGCGGGCGTCCACCTGGTGCCGGTGGGCCGCTACCGCCAGGTCGCGGCCCGGCTCGAGGCCGAGCACCTCTGACGGGCGCCGCACCCGCACCCTCGCCCCCCGCACCGTCGAGAACGACGTTGCCATGATCCACAGGGCCTTTCGATCATGACAACGTCGTTCTCGACGGGACTCCGAGCAGGGCCGCGCGGGCCGCTGCCGCTTCGGCCGGGTTGACGCCGCGCCAGGCGACGACGTGGTCGGGGCGCAGCAGCAGGGCGTGGCCGGGCGGCAGGAAGTCCACGCTGATCCGATGCACGGGCAGGTCCGGCGCAGCGGGCAGATCGGGCACGTCGGGCGCCACCAGCAGCGCCCAGCCGGGACCGGCCAGGTCGAGTGTCGAGCGGCCGTCCGGGAGCCGGACGTGTGGCACGCGGGTACCGACCCGCCCGGCCGGGGCGAACTCCGTGATCGGCTCCGGCTCCACCACGCCGCAGAGCGCGCCGTCGCGGTACTGCGCGCCGCTCACCGCCAGCACGTACGGGTGGGCATGGCCCGGCCGCGTCCCGCCCGGGTCGCCCATCCGCATGCTCGACTGCTCCGCGGCGAACCAGCCGGCCGTCCGCCGCTCGACGTCGTAGCTGTCGAGCAGCGCCGGGCCCGCCGGGCCGCGCAGGACGGCGGCGAGCTTCCAGCCCAGGTTGTGGGCGTCGGCGATCCCGGTGTTGGCGCCAGCAGCCGCCCACGGGGGCATGACGTGTGCGGCGTCGCCCGCCAGGAAGATCCGGCCATCGGCGAAGCGCTCGGCGATCCGCATCTCCGGTTGCCACGACAGCGCACTGAGCACCTGCAAGTCCGGTGCGGGGACGCCGAGGGCCGTGCGCAGCACGACGGGCCAGTCCCGCTCAGGTACGCAGCGCGCCATGAACACCCATCGGTCACCGCCGATCGAGGCCAGCGTGCCGGGCGCGTCGGGATGCTCGATCGAGCACAGGTTGAACTCGCGTCCGCGCACGACGTCGGCGAGGTCGGCCCGGAAGTAGACGTTCACGATCGGCTCCCCCAGCGCGCCACGCCCCGACCGCGCGATGCCGAGCGCCTCACGGACCGGGCTGCGCGGCCCGTCGGCGGCGACGACGAACGCCGCCCGCAGCGACCTGCCGGGCAACTGCACCTGCACCCCGTCCGCATCCTGCGAGCAGCCGAGCGCCTCGGTCCCGAACCGGACGTCGACACCCGCGGTCACCGCGGCGGCGCGCAGCACCGGCTCCAGCACGTCCTGCGCGATGAGGCACGGCAGCGCCGGGCTGACTTCGACGGCGAGCCCGGCGACTCCCGGCGGGCGCCACAACGGCAGCTGCTCGCACTCCGCCAGCGTCCGGCCGACCGCCGTGTGGTCGTGGTCGGCGAGATCCCGGGCCGCGTCGTGCACCGTCGGCTCCAGCCCCATCTCGCGGAAGATCTCCATGCTGCGCATGTTCAGCCGCCGCGCCTTGGGCTGCGGCGAGGTCGTCGCCCGCCGCTCGACGAGCGTGACGTCGACGCCGTGGTGGCGCAGCACCAGCGCGGTCGTCAGCCCGACCAGCCCGCCGCCGACCACCACCACATCCACGGCGCGTGTACGTTGTACATTCATATGTACCTTGTACACGCAGGCTAGGATGCTCCGCAAATGCCTTCGCCCTCAGAGCCGGGCGGGCTGGTGTGGTTCGACGCGCCACCCCCGCCCCGCGCCACGCCATTGCTGAGCAGGGAACGGATCGTGGCCGCCGCCATCGACGTCGCCGACGCCGATCCACGCGGCGCGATCACGATGCGCACCATCGCCGCGCGCGTCGGGTCCAGCACACCGATGTCGCTCTACCGCTGGGTCGGCAGCAAGGACGGGCTGGTCGATCTCATGGTCGACGAGGTGTACGGGCAGTTCACCGTGCCGGACGGGGACTGGCGCGCCGGCCTGCGCGGGATGGGCCTGTCGGGCTGGGCCGCCGTGCAGCGCCATCCCTGGTTCGCCCGGATGGCGTTCAGCCGCCCGCCACTGGGCCCGCACGCCATCGCGCTCTACGACGCCGCGCTCGGCGCGCTCGCCGGGCTGCAGCTCGACGCCGCCACCCGGATGGGCTTCGTCAACACGGTGCTGGGCCAGCTGCTCGGTTCGGGGCTCGCCCTGCTGGAGGAGGCGACGATGCGCCACCGCGCCGGCGTGCGGTCCGACGAGCAGCTCACCGACGCCGCGCGGCCCTACCTGGAACGGATCACCGCGGAGGGCCGCTACCCGCACTTCATCGCCTGGGCCAACGACCCCGGACGGAACGCCCCGGCCCCGCCCACCTTCGAACAGGTACTGGACTGGCAGCTCGACGGACTGGAGGCGCTCGCGTGCGAGCGATGATCGCGCGGCTCTACGAGCGGAACCTGCTGGCACGGGTCCGCTCGGGGCCGCTGCCCCGCCACATCGGGATCGTCATGGACGGCAACCGCCGGTGGGCCCGCCAGGAGGGCCTGCCCGACGCCAACCTCGGTCACCACTACGGCGGCCGGCACGTCACGCGCGTGCTCGGCTGGTGCACGGAGCTGGGCATCGAGCACGTCACGGTGTTCGTCGCGTCCACCGACAACCTGACCTCACGCCCGCAGGCCGAGCTGCAGCACCTCATGACCGTGATCGAGGACGTGGTCGCCGTCGAGCTCTCCCGGCCCGGCGGCCCGTGGCGGGTGCGCCTCGCCGGCCGGATCGACATGCTGCCCGACTCCACCGCCCGCGCGCTCAAGGAGGCCGTCGAGGCGACCCGGGAGCGGCCGGCGCGCACCGAGGTGACGATCGCGATCGGCTACGGCGGCCGCGACGAGATCGTCGACGCGGTGCGGTCGATGCTGGACGCCGCCGCGCGCGACGGCATCGGGCTGCGGGAGCTCGCGGGGCGGGTCACCGACGACGCGATCGCCGCGCACCTCTACACCGCAGGCACCCCGGACCCGGAGCTGGTGATCCGCACCAGCGGGGAGCAGCGCCTGTCGGGGTTCCTGCTCTGGCAGTCGACCCACGCCAACCTGCACTTCTGCGACGTCTACTGGCCCGGCTTCCGGCGCATCGACCTGCTGCGGGCACTGCGCGCCTACGTGCGGGACCAGGCGCGGCGCTGAGGTCGAGCCGCGGGTCGGCGGGCCGCGGGTAGCCCGGTCCGGACTGCAGGAAGGCCTTGCCGCAAGATTCTTGCGGGAAGGTGGCTGTCAGGAGAATCCCCATCCGAACGCGGCCTACCAGCGGGACCTACCGGGAACCGCACCCGACACCCCCACGCGCAGCCACCCCGCCACCGTGATGTCACGTTCCCAAGCCTGTGCGTGGGGCGGGCGCTAGTTCCGGCTCGCCGCCGCGATCCCCCGCTGCACGTCGAGCAGATGGCCCGGGAGCGACGCCGCATCCAGCGTGCCCACCCGCAGCCAGTCCCCCAGCGCCGCGACGTCCGCCGACGTGCGCAGCGGACCGACCCGCACCAGCGGCGCCGACGGCCTGCGGTCGGCGTCGCAGGGCTGCACCAGCACGACCGGCGCCATCGGCCGCAGCCGGCAGGTGGTGGCGCCGAGCAGGCAGCCCGTGCAGACGAGCACGCCGTGCGAACCCTCGCGCACGACGTCGCGGACCGTGTTGAGCACGTGCCCCGCCACCGACAGGTCGCTGCGCATCCCGCAGCCCGGCGCCGTGCACATCACCGCCGTGAAACCGATCGTCTCCACCCGCACCCCTTGGAGTAAAACGACAACCATTATCGTTAGCGGGAACAGTAACAGAGCAACGTACGAGAGCTAGGGAGAACGCGATGCGTCCGCAGATCCATCCGGCCTACGGTCCGGTCGTCTACCAGGACCGCTCCACCGGCGACTCGTTCCTCACCCGGTCGACCGCAACCTCCGCCGAGACCGTCGAGTGGGCCGACGGGCAGACCTACCCGCTGATCCGCGTCGACGTCACGTCGTTCTCGCACCCGTTCTGGACGGGCGGCGTGCGGGTGCTCGACGCGGCGGGGCAGGTGGAGAAGTTCCGGCGGCGCTACGGCACCCGACCCGGGAAGTGATGACCCGACCGGCGGGCGCCCGGCCCGGATGTGCGCGACGATGAGTCGTGCGCACCCGGGCCGTCGTCGTCACCGACATGCGGGAACCGCTGGTGGTCGTGCACCGGCGGTTGATCCGCAGGCGCAGCGTGCTCGCGGCGATCTGGATCGCCGGCTGGGCCGCCACCGGGTTCGTCTCCGACGTCGCCTGGCTCGCGTGCACGCTGCTCGTGATCACAGGCCCCGCGCTCTGGCTGCTGGTCTGGGCCTGGACGGCGCGGTTCACCGCGGGTCGCCGGGAACCGGTGGGCCGTCGGGAGCTGGCGGCACCGGCAGCACCTGACGCGGCAGCAGGTCGGTGACGGTGGTGCCGAAGCGCAGGTCGCGCTTCTTCCACTCCCGCGGGTAACCCAGTGACGCCTCCACGAACCGCACGCCGTCCTCGTGGATCACACGCGGGATGTGCAGGTGCCCGTAGACCACGACCTTCGCGCGGTAGCGCACGTGCCAGTCGGCGGTGCGCTCGGTGCCGCACCAGAGCGCGAACTCCGGGTAGGTCAGCACGCGGGTCGGCGTGCGCGTCAAGGGCCAGTGGTTCACCAGCACGGTGGGGATGTCCGGATCGCAGGCCGCCAGCCGCTGCGCGCTCAGCTCGACGCGGGCATGGCACCACTCGGCCCGCCCGGGGTACGGGTCGGGGGCCAGCAGCGCCTCGTCGGTGGCCACCACACCGGCCGCGTACGCGGCCGCGATCGCCTCGTCGTAGGTGGACGTGCCCGCCGGGCGGAACGTGTAGTCGTAGAGCACGAACAGCGGCGCCACCGTGGCCGGGCCACCATCGCCGTGCCACACCGGGAACGGGTCCTCCGGGGTGAGGACGCCCAGCTCCCGGCACAGTGCCACGAGGTGCTCGTAGCGGGCGACGCCGCGCAGCGCCACCGGATCCTTCTTCCGCGTCCACAGCTCGTGGTTGCCCGGTACCCAGATCACCGTGGCGAACCGGTCGCGCAGCAGCTCCAGCGCCCACGCCACGTCGGCGACCTGCTCGGCGACGTCACCGGCCACGATCAGCCAGTCGCCGTCCGACGTCGGTCGCAGCCCCTCGGTGATCGCGCGGTTCTCCGGGTAGCGGACATGCAGGTCACTGACGGCCAGCAGCCGCGGGGAGCTCACGTACAAGTCGTACCCGACGCCCGTGCCCGCAGCCGATCCGGCCGTTCGGTCCATGCCGGCGCGCACTACTGCCCGGTAGCGTCGCCGGGAGGACACGACAGAGGGGGCGACAAGCGATGGCGGTGACGGCACGGGCACGCCAGACGGTCCGGTGGGGACTGCGGCATCTCATCGCGCGGCGGATGATCCGGCGCGCCGCGCGCGCCGGCAGCACCGACGCGCTGCTGATGAACGAGACCGCACTGACGGCGAACCCGTTCCCGTACTACGAGTCGCTGCGCCGGCAGGGCCGGCTCGTCGACAGCGGTCTGACGCTCGCGGCCACCGCCCACGACCTGTGCACCGCAGTGCTGCGCAGCCAGGACTTCGGCGTGGTCGGCGGCCCGAACGAGCGAGTGCCGGCGCCGGTGCGGTGGGTGGTGGCCTTCGGCGGTCGCGGCCCCATCGGCACGATCGAGCCGCCGTCGATGCTCGCGGCCAACCCGCCCGACCACACCCGCTACCGCCGGAACGTCTCGCGGGCCTTCACCGCGCGCGCCGTCCAGGCGCTGCGCACCCGGACCGAGCACATCGCCGCCGAACTTCTCGACGGGATGGCGGCGCGGACCGGGCCCACCGATCTGGTCGCCGAGTACGCGGCGCTGCTACCCGTCACCGTGATCTCGGAGATGCTCGGCGCGCCGCTGTCGATGCGCGAGCAGTTCCTGGAGTGGGGATCGGGCGGGGCGCTGCTGCTCGACCCCGGCCTGCGCTACGCGCAGTTCCGCCGCTCCGAGGACGCCATGCAGGCGTTCCACACCTGGATGGTGGGCCACCTCGCGCACCTGCGTCGCGAACCCGGCGACAACATCCTCTCGGCGCTGGTCAACGGCCAACCGGCCGAGGGCGGCCTGACCGAGGACGAGCTGTGCAGCATCGCGATCCTGCTGCTCGGGGCCGGTTTCGAGACCACCGTCAACCTGCTCGGCAGCGGCGCCATCCTGCTGACCAGCCATCCCGAGCAGCTCGAGCGGTTGCGCGCCGACCCGTCGCTGTGGCCCAACGCGGTCGAGGAGATCCTCCGCTTCGAGTCGCCGGTGCAGCGCACCGGGCGCTCCGCGCTGCGCGACACCGTGGTGGCGGGCGAGCGGGTGGCGGCCGGACGGATGGTCTCGCTGCTGATCGGTGCCGCCAACCGGGACCCCGCGGTCTTCACCGAGCCGCAGACGTTCGACATCGCGCGGGCGAACGCCGACCAGCACCTCGCGTTCTCCAGCGGCATCCACTACTGCCTGGGCGCCGGGCTCGCGAAGATGGAGGGCGAGGTGGGGCTGCGCGCGCTGTTCGACCGCTTCCCCGATCTGACGCCCAGCGGCTCCCCGCGACGGCGGACGACCAAGATCCTGCGGGGCTACGACGCGATCCCGGCGCGGCTCACGGCCACGGTCGACGCCTGAGGGCCCCACGGAGCGCCTGAGGAGGCACTGAGGAGCCACTGCGGAGCGCGCTGGCCGATCGCAGGTTACCGCGGGTAGCGTCGGCACCGGACGACGCGAAGGGGGCAGGGTGGTAGCGACAGC
Organism: Pseudonocardia sp. GCM10023141; assembly: GCF_042653605.1. Lineage (NCBI taxonomy): Bacteria > Bacillati > Actinomycetota > Actinomycetes > Pseudonocardiales > Pseudonocardiaceae > Pseudonocardia > Pseudonocardia sp. GCM10023141. The sequence continues at coordinate 84,841 of NZ_JBHSIR010000086.1, read as the reverse complement.
AGCGACACGATCAGCACCGACCGGTGGCGTGCGGAGGCGGATCCGCTGGGGCCTGCGCCACGGCCTGATCCGCTTCGCGATCCGGCGCGGGATCAAGACCGGCGATCTCGGCACCCGGCTGATGGTGGAACCGGAGCTGCTCGCCGACCCGTTCCCCGCCTACGAGCAGCTGCGCGCGCAGGGCAGGCTCCTGTCCAACGGGATGGTGCTCACCGCGCTCGACCACGACCTGTGCGTGGCAGTGCTGCGCAGCCCCGACTTCGGCGTCGTCGGCAACCCGAGCGGGCAGGCCCCCGCCCCCTTGCGGGCGTTCGAGCGGCTGGCCGGGCGCGGGCCGCTCAGCCCCGCCGAACCACCGTCGATGCTCGCGACCGATCCGCCCGACCACACCCGCTACCGCAAGCTGGTCAGCCGGGCGTTCAGCGCGAAGGCGGTGGCGGGGCTGCGCACGCGCGCGGAGGAGATCGCAGCGGAGCTGCTCGACGAGATGGCCACCCACGGCCCCACCGTCGACGTCGTGCACGAGTACGCGAGCCTGTTGCCCGCCACGGTGATCGCCGAGATGCTCGGGGCCCCGGTGGAGATGCGGCGCCAGCTGCTGGACTGGGGCCACGGCGCCGCCAACTCGCTTGACGCCGGGCTGGGCTTCGCCGACTTCCTCGACGTCGAGCACGACCTGACGGCGCTCTACGGCTGGATGGACTCCCACCTCGACGAGGTGCGGCGCAACCCGGGCCAGAACATCCTCTCCGACCTCGTCCACGCCCGCGACGGCGAGGGCCGGCTCACCGACGAGGAGCTGCTGAGCATCGCGGTGCTCCTGCTCGCCGCCGGCTTCGAGACCACCGTCAACCTGATCGGCAACGGCATCGCCCAGCTCACCGGCCACCCCGAGCAGCTGGCGCTGCTGCGGGCGGATCCGGCGCTGTGGCCCAACGCGGTGGAGGAGGTCCTGCGCTACGACTCCCCCGTGCAGCGCACCGGCCGCGTCGCGCACCGCGACACCGAGGTGGCAGGCGAGCGGATCCGGGCCGGTCAGCTCGTGCTGACGCTCGTCGGCGCGGCCAACCGCGACCCGCAGGTGTTCGCCGACCCGCAGCGCTTCGACGTCACCCGCGCCAACGCGGGTGACCACGTCGCGTTCTCCAGCGGTGTGCACTACTGCCTCGGTGCTGCGCTGGCGAAGATGGAGGGCGAGGTCGGCCTGCGCGCCCTGTTCGACCGCTTCCCCGACCTCGTTCCGGTCGGCACGCCACAGCGGCGCAAGGCCCGGGTCCTGCGTGGCTACGACGCGATGACCGTGCGGCTCACCGCGAGCGTCGACGCGTGAGCCCGACCAGCGCCGCGGCACTCGGCAGCGCGCAGTACGTGCAGCTCACCACGTTCCGCAAGGACGGACGGGCCGTGCCGACCACGGTCTGGGTCGCACCACTCGACGGGAGATTGGGCGTCTGGACGGTGGCCGACTCGGGCAAGGTCAAGCGGATCCACCGCAACGGTGCGGTCACCGTCGCGGCGTGCGACCGCCGCGGCACGCTGCTCGGCGCGGCGGTGCCGGCCACCGCAACGGTGCTCGACGAGGACGGCAGCACGCGGGTGCGGCACGCGCTGCGTCGCAAGTACGGGGCGATGGGCCGGATCGCGATCGGGATGAGCATCCTGCGCCGCGGCAAGGCCGGCAGCGTCGGGCTGCAGATCACGCCGACCTGAGCGGGGCCGGTCGGCCCTCCGGATCGCAGCATGGTGGCCATCCTGCGATCCAACGCTGGGATGGCCACCATGCTGCAGTCGAGAACCACCCCCTGGAACCGGGGCTCAGGCTCCGCGCAGCACCCGGCCGGCCGGCACCCAGCGGGCCAGCGCGTCGAGCATCGGGACGACGCCTGCCGCGATCTCCGGGATCGGGACGAACGTGCGGTCATCGCCCTCCCCCTCGATCATGGTGTGGACGAACGGGATGGGCACGGCCTCCACCATCACTGGTACGGACAGGGCCGCGAGCACCGGCTTGAGCGCCTGGACGGCCCGGATCCCGGCGCCGACTCCGCCGTAGCTGACCGTGCCGACGGGCTTGTGCTGCCACTCGAAGAACAGGAAGTCGATGGCGTTCTTCAACGCGCCGTTGAAGCTGTGGTTGTACTCGGGCATCACGAACACGAAGGCGTCGGCGCGGTCGACCGTGGCGCTCCAGGCCTTGGTGTGCGCGTGCTCGTACTTGCGCAGGCGCGGGTGGTGCGGCTCGTCGAGCACCGGCAGGCCGGCCTCCGCGAGGTCCACCACCTCCACGTCGAACGCACCGTGCTCGCGGGCCTGCTTCTCCACCCACTGGCTCACGGGGAGACCGGCCCGGCCCGGGCGGGTGCTGGCGATGACGATCTGCAGAACGGGATTCTCGGCCATGAGCTTAGTTTAACTCTCAACTTATGTCGGTCGGGACCGGGCCGGTCCGCATTGTCCGCTGGAAGATCGACACCGGGGCACCGGCGCGCCGTGCTCAGCCGCCCAGCGCCGCCAGCGCCGCGGCCGACTGGCGGTAGATGCCCTCGAGCCGCTCCTTGCCCATGCCATCGGTGGTGGCCCGGCCCATGACCCCGGCCTCGTAGCGGCTGTAGACCCCCGCTCCGATGCACGCCGAGCGCCAGCGCGCGAAGGCCACGTAGAAGTCCAGGTCGGCGACGTTGCGCCCGGAGCGCGCCGCGTAGCGGGCCACGAGCTCGGCGCCGTCGGGATAGCCGGGCACCTGGTTCGGACCCAGGATCGTCGGCGGCGCCACGTCACCCGGCCGGCCCCACGAGGCCATCAGCCAGCCGAGGTCGGCCAGCGGGTCACCGAGCGTCGCGAGCTCCCAGTCGAAGACGGCGCTGACGGTGCCGTCGGGCCGCACGGCGAGGTTGCCGAGCCGGAAGTCACCGTGCGCGATCCGGACCTCCGACGGCGGCAGCGTCGCCGCCCGTGCCACCAGCCGCTCGTGCGCCGCGTCGATCGTGGACAGGTCGGGCACCGCCGACTCGTGCACCTGCCGGTGCCAGCGGCGCAGCTGGCGGTCCAGGTAGCTGCCGGAGCGGCGCAGGTCACCGAGCCCGACGGCGTCCGGGTCGACGGCGTGCAGGTCAGCGAGCACGTCGACGGTCTGCAGGCCGGCGGTGCGGCGCGGGTCGCCCGCGGCCAGCTCGTGACCGGACTCCACGTCGTTGAGCACCGCGCCCTCGACGAACCGCATCACGTAGAACTCGGCGCCGATGACGTCGGTGTCGGCGCAGTAGGCCACCGGCTGTGCCACCGGTACCGGCGTCGGCGCGAGCGCGGCGATGAAGCGCCACTCGCGGCTCATGTCGTGCGCGGTCGCGAGCACCATGCCCGTCGGCGGGCGGCGCAGCGCCCACGCACCGCCGTCGGCGTCGACGATCCGGTAGGTGAGGTTGGAGTGACCGCCCGAGATCTGCTCGACGGCGACGGGTCCGGCACCGACGGGGATGTCCGGCACGGCCGCACGCAGCCATGCGGTGAGGGCGGCGGCGGGGACGGCGTCGATCTGCACTGATCGCTCGGTCATGGCCCCATTCAAATGGCGCGGGCGGCGGGCGGCCAGCGTTGCCGCGCGATCAGGGCCCGTGGGGTGACTCAGCCGACACCCCGGCACCGTCGATGGCGGAGCGGGCGGCCCCGACCGGCAGCACCAGCAGCTCCAGCAGCCGCTCCAGCTCCGCCGCCGGATCGGCGGTCAGGCCCGTGTGCACCGGGCCCGGCTGGATCACGGTGCTGCGCGGCGCGGTGAGCCTGCGGAAGCGACGGCCGTTGTCCTCCTCGCCTGCCGGGCCCGCGTAGCGGGCCGCCTCGATGCCGCCGGACCCACAGAGGCGCGCGAGCGCGTCGAGCGCGTTCCCGATCCCCGCGGTGTCGGCATGCGGGTCGAGCGCGGCCAGGCGGGCGCGGTCCAGGTGCACGCTGGCGCCGAGGAAGTCGAGACCGCGGCAGTAGAGCAGGACACCGGCGTTGATCCGTTCTCCCCGCTCGACGCGGGGCACCACCTGCAGTGCGGCGTACTCGAACGCGTGCCGCCCGCTCATGACGCGACCCGCGCCGCGACGGCCGCCCGCACGCCCGGCAACCACTCGGCCGCGGCATCACGTCGAGCCAGCAGCTGCGCCACGTACGCCGCCCGGACGGCGGCCGGGTCAGTGAATCCCGGTTCCCCCTCGAGCCAGCGGTCCGGCACGGCTGCCACCGCCGTGGCGAGCGCCGCCGCCGTGAGGCGTGGGCCCAGCTCGGCGGCGGCCGCGTCGACGTCGGGGCCGCCGGCGTCGACACCGACGCCGATCAGCACGTGGTCGGTGGCGTTGTAGGGCCGCGTGATCCACGCCTGCGCCCCCGCCCAGGCGTGGTGGAACGTCAACGTCGCTCCGTGGTCGATCAGGTAGGGCCGCCCGTGCCAGCTGAGCATGTTGGGGTTGCGCCACGACCGGTCGACGTTGCCGACCAGCGCGTCGAACCACAGGACCTGCGCGGCCAGTTGCGGCTCGATCCGCACCGCAGCCGGGTCGAGGTCGAGCGCGCCGGGCAGGAAGTCCATGCCGAGGTTGAGCCCGGGACTGGCGCGCAGGAGCTCCTGCACCTCCTGGTCGGGCTCCGACATCCCCAACGCCGGGTCGAGCTCCACCGTGACGAGCTCCGGGACCGGGAGCCCGAGACCGCGGGCCAGCTCACCGCAGACGATCTCGGCCACCAGCACCTTCGCACCCTGCCCGGCGCCGTGGTACTTCACGACGTAGGTACCGAGGTCGTCGGCCTCCATGAGACCCGGCAGCGAGCCGCCCTCACGCAGCGGTGTGACGTAGCGCAACGCGGTGACGTGGCGCAGCGGTGTGACAGCGGTGGTACCCGACACGAACATCGCCTCCGGCGATCAAGATACTTCCCCGTATCACGATCGCCGTCGGGGTTCGCGTTCCTCAGCCGCGGGCGAAGGCCAACGTCTGCTCCCGCTGGCGGCTCTGGTACTCGCGGACGAGCCGGTCCACGCTGTAGCGACCCGGTCCCATCGCCGCCAGTGCCAGCAGGCCGACCGTGATGACGCCGACGAGCTCCCATCCCCCGTTGGCCACGAAGATGCCCTTCGGGATGTGCACGAACACCGCGGCCCCGACCATGACGACCGACATCAGCCCGCACACCAGGGTGGTGAGCGCGCCGATGATCAACAGGAACCCGCCGAGGAACTCGACCACCGTGACGAACGAGGCCGAGATGATGGCGAGCGGGATGCTGAGGTTCTCGAACCCGTCGGTGGTGCGGCCGATGCCGTTGATCAGCATCTTCTGGTAGCCGTGGGCGAACATCACGACACCGAGCAGGACGCGGGCGAGCAGCAGGCCGACGTCGGCGGCGGGCTTGGGGAGCGGACGGTTCAACACAGGTGGCCTCCGGGGCGCAGGAAGGTCAGATGGCGGAGGTGAGACGTCAGCCGTTGGCGCGGGTGACGGAGATGCCGAGGTGCTGCGGGGTGCGCGCCGGCGTCTGACGGACCGACGCGGCGAACGTGCCGGCACCCGAGGTCGCCCGATGCGCCTGCACCGGCTTCTGGGCGAGCGCGTCGTTCTTGCTGCGGTGGGCGTTGATCAGGTGGTCGAGGCTGAAGCGGCCCGGGCCCATGGCGGCCAGCGCGAGCTCGCAGGCGACGATCACACCGACGAGTTCCCAGCCGCCGTCACCGGCGAAGATGCCGTGCGTGACGTGGACGAAGCCGGCGGCGCCGACCATCACGACCATGTCGAGCGCCACCACGACGGTGGTGAGCACGCCGGCGATCAGCAGCACGCCGCCCACGAACTCGACCACGGTGACGAACGACGCCGACACGATGGCGAGCGGGATGCCCATCTTCTCGAACTGGCCGTACGTACCGGCGATGCCGTTGATCATCAGCTTCTGCCAGCCGTGGGCGAACAGCACCACGCCGAGCAGGATGCGACCGGCAAGGAGCGCGAAATCTCGGGCTGGGGCGGGTAGCGGTCGGTTGAACAAAGGGGGCCTCCGGAGCCGTCGGTGCGAACACTCTGTGAGCGGACTACCTCGCTGGGTGAGAGGCAGTTAACCCGATGGATTCGCATGATCACGGCCAGTCAGCCCAGTCGGCGGCGGCCGAACGCCTCGGCGCGACGAGCAACCGGCTGCTCCATTCGCGCGTGCAACTGCACGTGCACGGTCAGTCGCCCCGCGTGACCGTCCGTTCATCGTGATCACCTGCACACTGTGATCGCCGACACCTGCGGGCGTGGACGGGTTGACGCGCTCGTCGCATCCAGCTTGCCTGCCGTCGTGTTCTCCTCTCTCTCGCACCTGGAGTGCTCGCGCGACGGCTCCCGCCACGACGCCGACATCGTGCAGGGCACGTCACCCCTCGGGGCGCCGCTGCTGGCGCGCTACGACCTCGAACGGGTGGCGGGCACCGTGTCCCCCGCGCAGATCGCCACCCGCCCACCGGACCTGTGGCGCTACCGCGAGCTGCTCCCGGTCCGCGACCCCGCACACGTCGTGACGCTCGGCGAGGGCATGACGCCGCTGCTCGCGCTGCCCCGCCACGGCGCCCGACTCGGCGTGCCGCTGCTGCGGATGAAGGACGAGGGGCTGATCCCGACCGGCGCGTTCAAGGCGCGTGGCGCGGCCGTCGGGGTGTCCCGGGCCGCCGAGCTGGGCGTGCGGGGCATCGCGATGCCGACGAACGGCAATGCGGGCGCGGCATGGGCCTGCTACGCCGCGCGGGCCGGGCTGCGGTCGTTGATCGCGATGCCGGTGGCCGCGCCGGAGATCACCCGGCGCGAGTGCGTGGCGGCCGGCGCGGAGCTGTACCTGGTGGACGGCCTCATCGGGGACGCGGGCGCGATGATCGCCAAGGCCGTCGCCGACCGCGACGGCTACCAGGACACGTCCACGTTGAAGGAGCCCTACCGCATCGAGGGCAAGAAGACGATGGGCTACGAGATCGTCGAGCAGCTCGGCTGGCGCGCGCCCGACGTCATCCTCTACCCCACCGGCGGCGGGGTCGGGATCATCGCGATCCACAAGGCACTGCTGGAGCTGAAGGAACTCGGTTGGCTGCGCGGCGAGCTGCCCCGGCTGGTGGCGGTGCAGGCCGCCGGCTGCGCGCCGATCGTCGACGCGTTCGCTTCGGGCGCCACCGAGTCCACCGCACCGGCCGACCCGCACACCGTCGCGTTCGGGATCACCGTGCCCAAGGCACTCGGCGACTTCCTCGTGCTCGACACGGTCCGCTCGACGGGTGGCACCGCGATCGCCGTCACCGACGAGGAACTGCTCGCCGCGCAGCTGCAGTTGGCCCGCGACGAGGGCGCGTGGGTGTGCCCGGAGGGCGCGGCGTGCTTCGCCGCGGTGGGGCAGCTGCGGGAATCGGGCTGGTTGACCGGAGCGGAGGACGTGGTGGTGCTGAACACCGGGAGCGGGCTGATCTATCCCGACACGATGCCGATCGACGTGCCGACGCTGCCGCGTGACGGCGTCATCCCCGGCGCGATCGCGAGCAGCCTCTCGTGACGGCGCCTGCTCCCGTGACGGGCACGAGCACGGCGGTGGCGTGGCGCCGTGACCTGCACACCCACCCCGAGGTGGGCTTCCTCGAGTTCCGCACGGCGAGCCGGGTGGCCGGCACGCTCGCCGACCTGGGCTGGGACGTCGTGACCGGCCGCGCGGCGATGGTGGCCGCGCAGCGCCTCGGCGTGCCCGCGCAGCCCGAGCTGGACGAGGCGTTCGCCCGTGCGGTCGGGGCCGGTGCCGACGACCGGTTCGTGGGCGGGATGGAGGGCGGGCACACCGCGGTCGTCGCGACCCTGCACGGGCCGCGGCCCGGCCGGGCGATCGGGCTGCGGGCCGACATGGACGCGCTGCCGATCCTGGAGACCGCTGGACCGTTCCACCGGCCCGCCCGCGAGGGCTTCGCCTCGGTCTGGCCGGGAGCGATGCACGCGTGCGGCCACGACGGACACGTCGGGATGGCGATCGAGCTGGCCCAGCGGCTCACCGCCGACCCGCCCGCCGGCAGCGTCACGATCTTCTTCCAGCCCGCGGAGGAGGGCGGGCGCGGGGCGCGGGCGATGGTGCCGACCGGGCTCGCCGACCGCATCGACCTGTTCGTCGCCCTGCACCTCGGACTCTCGCTACCGACCGGCACGTTCACCCCGGCGATCGACGGCCTGCTGGCCAACTCGAAGCTGCGCGCGGTGTTCCACGGCCGCTCGGCACACGCGTCGTTGGCCCCGCAGGACGGGCGCAACGCGCTGCTGGGCGCGGCGTCGGCCACGCTCGCCCTCGCCGGGCTCACGCGGGTGGCGGGCCACGACACCCGGGTGTCGGTGGGGCGCATCAGCGGCGGGACGTCGAGCAACATCGTGCCGGACTTCGCCGAGGTGCTCCTGGAGACGCGCGCCGACGACGGCGCCGTCAACGCCGACCTGGAGACGCGGGCGCGCTCGATGCTGCACGGGGCGGCGCAGATGCACGGGCTGGGCGTCGAGGTGGAGCTGATCGGGACGGTGACCACCGCGCGCGCCGACGCCGCGGCGCACGACGCCGTGGCCGCGGCGGGTCGGGCCGCCGGGCTGCGGGCCGTCGTGCCGGCCGCCGACAGCGGGGTGGCCAGCGACGACGCCACCGCATTGATGCGCAGGGTGCAGGAACGTGGGGGCACGGCTACCTACGCCGGGCTGGGGTCGGACCTGGCCGGGCCGCACCACACGGCCACCTTCGACCTGGACGAGGCGGCCCTGCCGCTGGGGGTGGAGCTGATGGAGCGGCTGATCCGAGGGTGACCGAATGGCCGCCCGGGATCGCAGCATGGCCACCTTCATAGCGTTCAACGTTGGGATGGCCACCATGCTGCGATCCCCGAGAGCAACCCGACCGCCCCCGTTCGGCTGCGCCACCCCGCTCGAAGAGATACCGTCGCCCCGCAGCACTCACGAGCGAAGGACGGGAAGACGATGGACGGACCGCGGACACTGGCGATCGACGTCGGCGGATCGGGGCTCAAGGCCACCGTGCTCTCCCCCGACGGTGAGATGCTCTCGGAGCGGGAGCGCCGCGAGACGCCCTACCCGTGCACCCCAACGGTGCTGCTCGACGAGCTCACCGCGCTGGCGAAGACCCAGCCCGAGTACGACCGGGTGTCGGTCGGCTTCCCCGGTGCCATCCGCAACGGGCGGGTGCGCGAGGTACCGGCGTTCTCCCGCCGCGGCCCCGGCAAGGATCCCGACCCCAAGCTGGTCGCGCTGTGGACCGGTTTCGAGCTCGAGCAGGCGCTGGCCGAGCGGTTCGCCAAGCCGGTGCGCGTCGCCAACGACGCCGACGTGCAGGGTTGCGCGGTCATCAAGGGCACCGGTATGGAGCTGGTGATCACGCTCGGCACCGGCGTCGGCTGCGCGGTGTTCTTCGACGGCGCGCTGCTGCCGCACATGGAGCTGTCGCACGGCCGCTTCGGCGAGGGCCTGTCGATCGAGGTCGCGTGCGGCGACAACGAGCGCCACGAGGTGGGCAAGGAGAAGTGGCGCGAGCGTGTCATGGACGCGCTGGAGGCCATCGAGGCGATGGTCCTGCCCGATCACCTCTACATCGGCGGCGGCAACGCCAAGAAGCTCGACCCCGACACGCTGGGTCCCAACCGGACGCTGGTGCCCAACATCTCCGGCCTGCTCGGTGGCATCGCGTTGTGGGATCGCACGGCAGCCCCGAGGCCCGATCGTGTCCCGGCGGCCACCTCCGGCTGAGACGGGGGCAGGATGGCTCCCGTGCCTGGCACCGACATCACCGCGAGCCCCGAGTGGGCTGCCCTGTCCGCACATCACGCCGACGTCGCCGAGCGGCACCTGCGGGAGCTGTTCGCCGAGGATCCCGGTCGCGTCGAGGCCATGACGGCCGGCGCGGCCGAGCTCGTGCTCGACTACTCCAAGCACCGCATCACCCGCGACACCCTCGGGCTGCTCACGGCGCTGGCCCAGCGGGCCGGGCTGCCGGAGCGCACCGCGGCCATGTTCGCGGGTGAGCACATCAACACGAGCGAGAACCGCGCCGTGCTGCACACCGCACTGCGCCTGCCCGCCGACGCCACGCTCGTCGTCGACGGCCAGGACGTCGTCGCCGACGTCCACGAGGTGCTCGGCCGGATGGGCACGTTCTCCGACGCGGTCCGCTCCGGCGAGTGGACCGGCTACACCGGCGAGCGCATCCGCTCGGTGGTCAACATCGGGATCGGCGGCTCCGACCTCGGGCCGGTGATGGCCTACGAGGCGCTCAAGGCGTACTCCGACCGCGACCTGACGATGCGGTTCGTCTCCAACATCGACCCCACCGACGTCGTCGAGGCGCTGCGCGACCTCGATCCCGCCACCACGCTGGTGATCATCTCCTCCAAGACGTTCACCACGCTCGAGACGCTCACCAACGCCCGCGCCGCCCGCGCGTGGCTGCTCGACGGGCTCGGCGGCGACGAGAAGGCCGTCGCCAAGCACTTCGTCGCCGTGTCCACCAACGCGGAGCTGGTGCGCGGGTTCGGCATCGACGAGGCCAACATGTTCGGCTTCTGGGACTGGGTCGGCGGGCGCTACTCGCTCGACTCCGCCATCGGCCTGTCGCTGATGATCGCGATCGGCAAGGAGCAGTTCGGCGAGTTCCTGGCCGGCATGCACGCCGTCGACGAGCACTTCCGCACCGCGCCGCTGAGCGAGAACCTCCCGGTGATCGCGGGGCTGCTCAACGTCTGGTACGTCAACTTCTTCGGCACCCAGACCCACGCCGTGCTGCCCTACAGCCAGTACCTGCACCGGCTGCCCGCCTACCTGCAGCAGCTGACGATGGAGAGCAACGGGAAGTCGGTGCGCGGCGACGGCACGCCGGTCACCACCGCCACCGGGGAGATCTTCTGGGGCGAGCCGGGCACCAACGGCCAGCACGCCTTCTACCAGCTGCTGCACCAGGGCACGCGGCTCGTGCCGGCCGACTTCATCGGCTTCGCCGAGCCCAACCACGTGCAGCCGGTGGACGAGCGCACCGACATGCACGACCTGTTCATGTCCAACCTGTTCGCCCAGACCGCGGCACTCGCGTTCGGCAAGACCGCCGAGGAGATCGCCGCCGAGGGCACCGCTGCCGATGTCGTGCCGCACAAGGTGATGCCGGGCAACCGGCCCACGTCCACGATCCTCGCGCCGAAGCTCACACCGTCGGTGCTGGGCCAGCTGATCGCCTTCTACGAGCACGTCACGTTCGTCGAGGGCACGATCTGGGGCATCGACTCGTTCGACCAGTGGGGTGTGGAGCTGGGTAAGGTGATGGCCAAGCAGTTCGGGCCCGCCCTCACCGATGCCGAGCCGGACGTGTCGGCGCTCGACGCGTCCACCGCCGCACTCGTGAGCCGCTACCGGCAGTGGCGCGGCCGCTGAGCGACAGGGGACGGATGGACGACGGCTCGACCGAACCGCCCCCCGCGGGACTCACCGCGCCGCTGGCCCCGCCGGCGCCGCGGCCGGGTCTCGGGGTGGGCGCGGCCGTGGTGCTCGGGTTGCTGGCGGTCGCGACGGTCTGGGCGGCGTTCGCCGGGGTCGGCCCGGCCGGCCTCGACGCCGAGGCGCTCGCCGACTCGATCAGCGCCCGCACCGGCACGCTCAACGACGTCGCGCTGGTGATCACGAACATCGGCAGCACGTGGTCGATGGCGGTGCTCGCGGTACTCGTGGGGGCGTGGTGCTGGGCGCGCGGGCGCAACGCCGACGCCGTGTTCGTGGTCGTCGCGATGGCAGGCGGGGCACTGCTCATGCGCGGTCTGAAGGGCTGGTTCAACCGGCCCCGGCCGCCGGTGGCCGATCAGATCCAGGTGCTGACCAACGCGTCGCTGCCGTCGGGGCACGCCACGATGGCCTCGGTGGTGATCTTCTCGCTGGTCGTGCTCGCGTGGGCGGGCCGGGGCCGGGCAGCGCGGATCGCCATGGTGGCGCTGGCCGTCGTGTGGGTGGGCGCGGTCGGTGTCACCCGTATCTACCTGGGTGCCCACTGGTTCAGCGACGTGGTGGCCGGCTGGTGTGTCGGAGCGGCCTGGCTGGCGCTGTGCACGGCGGGGTGGAGCTGGTGGCGGGCCCGACGCCCGGCCGAAGCGCGGCCCGTCAGCTAGCGGGGGTCCATGCCGCGTCGGAACACCGGCACGTCGCGGCGTGTTGCGGCGTGCGTGGGACGAACTCGGGTACGGGCGCCGCAGCTGCGCGGTCGACGCTGGCTGAACACGGGCGGGCAGGAGCTGTCGCTCGCGACCCTGCGGGGCAAGATCGTGCTGCTGGACTTCTGGACGTTCTGCTGCGTGAACTGCCTGCACGTGCTCGACGAGCTGCGTGAGCTGGAGGAGCGCTACGCCGACGTGCTGGTGACGATCGGCGTGCACTCTCCGAAGTTCCTGCACGAGGCCGACCCCGATGCCCTCGACGCCGCCGTGGAGCGCTACGGCGTGCACCACCCGGTGCTGGACGATCCCGAGCTCACCACGTGGGACGCCTACGCCGCGCGGGCCTGGCCGACGCTGGTCGTGATCGACCCGCAGGGCTACGTCGTCGCGCACCTCGCCGGTGAGGGCCACGCGCACGGGCTCACGGTGCTGGTCGAGGAGCTGATCGCCGAGCACGGCGACGCGCTGCGCCGCGGCGACGGCCCGTACGTCGCGCCGCCGGAACCGGCTACGGCGCTGCGGTTCCCCGGAAAGGTGATCGCGCTGCCCGGTGGCACGTTCCTGGTCTCGGACACCGCGCACCACCAGCTCGTCGAGCTCGCCGACGACCTCACCACGGAGGTACGGCGCATCGGGACGGGCGCGCGCGGGCTCGTCGACGGAGCGTCGGCGCAGTTCAGCGAGCCGCAGGGGCTCGCGCTGCTCCCGTCCGGCACGGCGGCCTACGACGTCGTGGTGGCCGATAGCGTCAACCACGCGCTGCGGGGCGTCCGGCTCGCCGACGGTGTGGTCACCACGCTCGCCGGCACGGGTGCGCAACTGCGGACCCGCGTCGAGGTGGGCGGCTCCTCCGACGAGCTGTCGACGCCGTGGGACGTCGCGTGGTGGGACGGCCGGGTCGTCGTCGCGATGGCGGGCAACCACCAGCTGTGGACGTTCGACCCGCTCTCGGGTGCGGTCGCGGTGCTGGCCGGCACCACCACGGAGGGGCTGCGCGACGGCCGTCCGGAGGAGGCGTTCTTCGCCCAGCCCTCGGGGCTGGTGAGCGACGGCGCGACGCTGTGGATCGCCGACTCGGAGACGTCCGCGGTGCGGGAGCTGCGAGCCGGCCTCGTCTCGACGGCCGTCGGTCAGGGCCTGTTCGACTTCGGCTACCGCGACGGCCCCGCCGACGCGGCGCTGCTGCAGCACCCGCTGGCCGTGGCCGTGCTGCCCGACCGGTCGGTGGCGGTCGCCGACACCTACAACGGTGCCGTGCGCCGCTACGACCCGGCGACGCGCGCGGTGACGACGCTGGCCACGGACCTGCGCGAACCGAGCGACCTGCTCGTCGACGGCGACGACCTCGTGGTCGTGGAGTCGGCCGCGCACCGGCTGGTGCGGGTGCCGATCCCGGCGAGCACGCGGGCGCTGCGTGACGACGCGCACCGGGTGCGGCGCACGAGCACCGACCTCGCGTCGGGGCCGGTGGACCTGCGGGTCGCGTTCGTCCCGCCTGCGGGGCAGCACCTCGACACGAGGTTCGGCGATCCGACGCAGCTGACCGTGATGGCCTCACCGCCGGAGCTGCTGGTGGCGGGCGCTGGCACCGGTCAGGGGCTGCACCGGGTGCTGACGCTGGCCGCCGACGGGCCAACCGAGGGGGTGCTGCAGATCAGCGTGGCGGCCGCGGCCTGCGACGAGGGCGACGGCATCTATGCGGCCTGCCACCGCTACCAGCAGGATTGGGGCATCCCGGTGCGGCTGGTGGCAGGCGCCCCGGCAGAACTGGACCTGGACCTACGCGCCGTCACCCCCTGACCGTCGAGAACGACGTTACGATGATCAACAGGGCTTGTTGATCATGACAACGTCGTTCTCGACGGCGGGTTGCTAACCGATAGTGACGCGGACGTGGCCCAGCGAGCTGTGGCCGGCCACGCGGACGACCGGGGAGTCGGGCCGGAGTGGCGTGCCGCGGTGACGGCCGTGCTCCACGACCGAGCGCTTGCCGAGGGTGGCGGTGCCGATGTCGATCAGGCGGGTGCCGGGCGAGACGTAGATCTCGACCTTGCCGAGCACGGAGTCGGCCACCACGTCGATGAAGCATCCGGCGGGCAGCTCCCGCAGGTCGAGCACCGCGGCGCCGAGCGTCGCCTCGACGTAGAGCTGGCCGACGCCGGGATCCGGGCGCCTGCGGACCTTGCTGAGCATGACGCGCAGCGGTGCGCTCTCCGGCGCGACCGCGGGCGCCGTCGGACGCGTCGTCATCGGCACCGCGGAGCGGGCGGCCGGCAGGTCGGCGAGCCACGGCTCCAGCTCGGCGCCGGTGCGCGCGGCGTAGACGCCGCGCACCCGTTCCTCGTGCTCGAACCACGTGAGCCGGCCCTCCCCGACCGCGGCGTGCAGCACGGTGGCCGCGCGTTCGCGGTCCTGGTCGGAGATGCGGAGTTCCAGCTCGCCCATGAGCGTCATGCTATGACGTCATTGTGACGTCACACAAGGTGCTATTGATGTCGCCTGAGATGTCTGATCGCGTCACCGGGTCGCGGCGGTGACGCCTTGGGCGGCCAGTGCGGCGGCGGCCGACTCCGCCTCCGGCGGCTGCGGCGCAGTGACGTCGGGCAGCCCGTCGGGCAACGGAGCCGACGGCGCCTCGAAGATCCGTGCGGGGTAACCCTGCGGAGCAGGCTTGGGCGCCGGTGGCGCCGCCGCGACGTCGGCGGCGTCCGGGGCCGCCGTCGGACGGGTCGCCCCGAAGTAGTCGTCGCCGGGCCAGCGGTAGTAGGACACCTTGATCGGCTGGCCGGTCATCGTCGCGTTGACCATCTTCCCGTCACCGAGGTAGAGCCCGACGTGGTGGACGTCGGCGGCAACGCCGTAGAAGACCAGGTCCCCCGGGAGCAGCGGGGCACCGGACGCCACGACCGGACCGGCGTAGAACTGGCCGAACGCCGTGCGCGGCAACCGGATCCCGGTGGCGGCGTAGGCGAACCGGGTGAGCCCGGAGCAGTCGAAACCCGCGTCACCGGCGGCCGGGCCGTTGCCGCCCCACTCGTAGGGCAGGCCGAGCTGCGCGAGCGCGGTGGTCACCGCCACCGAGGCCCGGTGGTCGATCACTGCGTTGGGAACAGCGGGGACGGGAACGGCGGGCCCGGGCGGGTCGGCCGATCCGGGCCACAGCGCGCTCGAAGCGATCACGAGGGCGGCCATCCGACGGCCCCAGCGCCCAGCGAGCATGCGTCCCCCGGTCCCGGCGCCCGTCGATCATGACGATCCGAGCATGCCTTCCCGCGGGTCCCGCCACACCACTCACACGTGCGGTGCTCAGGCCCCCAACCAGGTGAGAACCGCCATCACCCGACGGTGATCGTCGCCCGACGGCGGCAACCCGAGCTTCGTGAAGATCGACGAGATGTGCTTCTCGACCGCACCCTGGGTGACCACGAGCGCGCGACCGATGGCGGTGTTGGTGCGGCCCTCGGCCATCAGCCCGAGCACCTCTCGCTCCCGCGGCGAGAGCGCGCTGAGCGGATCGTTGCGGCGGCGGTGCGCGAACAGGGCGGACACGACCTCGGGGTCGAGCACGGTGCCGCCCGCGACCACCCGCTCCAGGGCGTCGGACAGGTCGGCGAGCTTGGAGACGCGGTCCTTGAGCAGGTATCCGACGCCGCCCCCCGCACCGAGCAGGTCGGAGGCGTAGGACTCCTCGACGTACTGCGACAGCACCAGCACCGCCGTGCCGGGCACCCGCTTGCGCAGCTCCAGCGCCGCGCGCAGGCCCTCGTCGGTGAACGAGGGCGGCATGCGGACGTCGACCACCGCGACGTCGGGGCGGTGCTCGACGACGGCGTCGACGAGCGTGACACCGTCACCGACCGCGGCCACCACCGTGGCCCCTGCCTCGTCGAGGAGGCGGATGAGGCCTTCCCGGAGCAACAACGAATCCTCTGCCAGCACGACGCGCACGGCGTCGATACTGCCCCACGCCGGTCGCCGTCAGACGCGACGGGGCATCTCACCGAGCCCGATCAGCGGGATCTCGGCCGTGAGGATCGTGGGACCGCCGTCCGGGCTGACGACGTCGAGCGCGCCCTCGACGGTGGCGAGGCGGTCGGCGAGCCCGGCCAGACCGTGTCCCTTGCCCAGGTGCGCGCCGCCGACGCCGTCGTCGCGGACCTGGACGAGCACCCGCTCGGTGTCGCTGGTGACCACGACGGTGACGAGCGAGGCCTGGGCGTGCTTGGCGACGTTCGTCAGCGCCTCGGTGACCACGAAGTAGGCGGTGTTCTCCACGGCGTCGGCGAGGCGCTTGCCCGCCGGCAGCGCGACGTCGAGGGAGACCTGCACGGGGCAGCGGGCCGCGGCGGCCGCGAGCGCCGGGCCGAGGCCCCGGTCGGCGAGGATCGGCGGGGCGATGCCGCGCGAGAGGGCGCGCAGCTCGGCGAGTGCCTCCCGGCTCTGCTGCAGCGCCTCGGCGACGAGCGGCGCCGCCTTCTCCGGGGCGTCGTCGAGACGGCGGGCGACGGTCTCGAGGTCCATGTTGAGGCGCACCAGCCGCTGCTGCGGGCCGTCGTGGATGTCGCGCTCGACGCGGCGCAGCGTCTGGGCCTCGGCCTGCACGGCAGAGCGGCGGCTGCTCTCGAGCTGCGTGGCGCGCGCCTGCAGCGCGGCCGTCTGGTTGGTCAGCAGGCTGCGGGTGAGTGCGACGCGCAACCCGACCATGGCGCGCACGACCGCAGGCGAGGTGATCACCAGTAGCGCGCCGGCGATGGTGTTGACGACGCCCTCCGTCGCCCGGTCGTACTGGCCGGTGATGAGCCACCACAGGCCGCCGTTGCCGCGGCCGTGGGGCAGCGACCACTCCCAGGCGAAGTAGAGCAGCGAGCCCAACCCGCCGACCGTCCACGACACCGCCACACAGAACGTGGTGATGGTGACCGGGAACGCGACGATGGCGTGCAGCAGATCCCGCCACGACTGGGGCTCCGCCAGGCGGCTGAACAGGCGCGCGATGCCGGAGCCCCGGGGGGCGCGGTAGTAGTGCGGCGGCAACGCCCGACCCGTGACCCACTCCGCGCTGCGGCGCTCCACGCCGGCGAGGCTGCGCATCACGTACAGCGTGGCGACGAGGATCGGCAGGCCGACCCACACCACCAGCGTGCTGACCCCCGCCGAGAAGCCGGCGACGGCCAGCCCGAACGCCACGATGCACAGGGGCAAGCCGGTGACGATGTACCCCATGCGGCGCGCCAGCCTGCCGCCGAAGGACAGATCCCCGAACGGGACGGTGTGGGCGGGAACGATCTCGGTCATGTGACCAGCTTCGACCTCTGCCACGCTCTCCCCCAGCCGGTGCCCCTCCGTGGGGAGGGTAGGGCAAACCCGAACCGGGGCGGCTTGGCGTTTGCTCCGGCAAACCGTTGAACCGACTCCGGGAGCCGCAGCATGGTGGCTTTCCAAGCGTTCAATCGCAGGATGGCCACCATGCTGCGATCGAGGAGCGCCTGCCGACCCCAAACGGCTTCTCTCAAACGCCCTCGCAGCGGCACCGATTCGCTCACCATGTGCCGATGCGACGGGGACGGTGGGCTGATGATCTCGACATCATCAGGGCGGCGAGCAACAAGGGTGTGATCCGCGCCAGAACACTCGCAGAGCTCGGGATTGCTGAGAGCACCATCTACGCCCGTTGTCGGGACGGCGGACCTTGGCGGCGGCTGCTGCCGGGCATCATCTTGTTGACCAATGGTGTGCCCACGATCGATCAGAAGGTGGTCGCAGCGCTACTGCTCGGCGGACCCGATGCCATCGTCACCGGGCTGGAGGCCTGTCGCCGCCATGGCGTGCGCAGGGGGCCGCGCGGAATCGGTGAGATCCAGATCCTCGTCCCGCACACGAGGCAGGTTCGCACCATCGGCTTCGTGCACGTCGAACGAACATCTCGACTGCCCGTGCCGATCGTTCGTGACGGCGTTCCGCTCGCGCCCGTCGCCCGCGCGAGCATCGACGCGGCTCGCCGGCTGCGGCGGCGCGGCGACATCGCCGAACTGCTGTCGGATCCGGTCCAGCAGCGGTTGTGCACGATCGCTGCGCTCGACGCCGAGCTCAACGAATGCAGCCGCCGGGGTACCGCAACCCCGCGAAACGTTCTGGCTGGTGTGGCTGCCGGTGTCCGGTCTGCCGCCGAACTCGACGCGCGGGCGTTGTGGGCGAGCACCGGGCTCCCCGAGCCGTGGTGGAACGCGCGCGTGTGCACCCTCGACGGGAAGCTCATCGGGTATCCGGACGCCTGGTTCGACGAGGTCGCGATGGCCTGGGAGATCGATTCCACGGAATGGCACCTGAGCCCGCCGGACCACAACCGGACAGTGGCGAAAGCTGCCGCCTACGCAGCAGCCGGCATCATTCACGTGCCATCACAGCCGAGCACGATGAGGCTGGAGCGACAGCTGGTCCGGCAGACGCTCATCTCAGCACACGCCCACGCCGCCAACCGTCCACGTCCGGCCCTGCTCGTCACCCGGCGGTAGCGCGGGTGGTCCGCCCGGCCACCCGTTCCCGAATCGCATGATGGTGGCCATCCTGCAACTCAACGCTTGGAAAGCCACCATGCTGCAGTTCGGGACCCGCGGAGGTGGCGGTGGAGGCGCGGAACTCACCCCCCGAACTTCGGCGCCCTCTTCTCCCGATGCGAGGCGATGCCCTCCTGCACATCGGCCAGTCCGAAGCCGTAGAACTCCAGCGCCAAGGACGCGTCGAACGACGGTCCGGCCGCCCGGTACCAGTTGTTGAGCGCCTGCTTCGTGAACGCCAGCGCCGTGGGCGAGCCGGCTGCCAGCTTCCGTGCCACCGCCATGGCCCGGTCGTGCACCTCGTCCTCCTCGACGCAGAGGGAGACCAGGCCGATGCGTTCGGCCTCCTCCCCCGTCAGCGGCTCGCAGGTCAGCAGATAGTACTTCGCCTTCGCCATCCCGCACAGCAGCGGCCAGTTGATCACCGCGTGGTCGCCGGCAGCCACCCCGAGGCGGGTGTGGCCATCGACGATCTTGGCCGTGCGGGACGCGATCGAGATGTCGGCCAGCAGCGCCACCGCCAGCCCCGCCCCCACGCAGGGGCCGTGGATCGCCGACACCACCGGCGTCGAGCAGTTGATCACGTTGTAGACGAGGTCGCGGGCCTCGCGCAGGATCCGCGTGCGGACGGCCGGGTCGGCCACCATCGCCTCGATCATGTCGAAGGAGCCGCCCGCCGAGAACGCGCGACCGGCGCCGCGGATCACCACCGCGCGTACGGTCGGGTCGCGGTCGATCACCGGCCAGATGTCGCCGAGTTGCGCGTGCGCGTCGAAGCCCACGGCGTTGAGGTTCGGGCCGTCCAGCACGATCTGCAGGATCCCGTCGTCGGGGCGTTCGATGCGCAGCGCGGAGAACTGTTCATAGACATCGGGCATGGTCGGAAGCCTAGGGTGAGAGCCATGGTTGATCAGGTCTGGACCGCCGTCGACGACTACTGGAACGGGCACCTCCTCGCCCCCGACGCAGCCCTCGATGCCGCCCTCGCGGCCAACACCGCAGCCGGCCTCCCGCCCATCGACGTCTCCGCCGCCCAGGGCAAGCTGCTCAACCTGCTGGCCCGCTCCATCGGGGCGCAGCGCATCCTCGAGGTGGGCACGCTGGGCGGCTACTCCACGATCTGGCTGGCCAGGGCCCTGCCCGCAGGCGGCAGTCTGATCACGTGCGAGATCGACAAGGCACACGCCGAGGTCGCGGAGTCCAACGTCGCCCGGGCCGGCCTCGCCGACGTCGTCGACGTTCGGGTCGGCCCGGCCCTCGACACCCTCGCCACCCTGGACGGCCCGTTCGACCTCGCGTTCATCGACGCCGACAAGGTGTCCAACACCGAGTACTTCCAGCACGCGCTGCGCCTCTCGCGGCCCGGCGGGATGATCATCGTGGACAACGTGGTGCGCGCCGGCAAGGTCGTCGACGCCGCCAGCACCGAGCCCTCGGTCGTCGGCACCCGCCGCTTCGCCGAGGCGATCGCCGCCGAGCCGCGCGTCGACGCCACCGCCATCCAGACGGTCGGCGCCAAGAGCTACGACGGGTTCGTGCTCGCGGTCGTGAAGTGACGGGTCCCCTCGCCGGGGTCACCGTCGTCGCGCTCGAGCAGGCCGTCTCCGCCCCGCTGGCCACGCGCACCCTCGCCGACCTGGGCGCGCGGGTGATCAAGGTGGAGAACCCGCGCGGTGGCGACTTCGCCCGTGACTACGACGACGTCGTCAACGGCATGGCCGCGCACTTCGTCTGGGTCAACCGTGGCAAGGAGTCGCTGACACTCGACCTGAAGGACCCGCGCGGGCTCGAACTGCTGCACCGCTTGCTCGCCGTCGCCGACGTGCTGGTGTCCAACCTCGCGCCGGGTGCCACCGACCGGCTCGGGATCGGACCGGAACAGCTCGCCCAGCAGCATCCGCACCTGGTCAGCGTCGAGATCTCGGGGTACGGGCCCGGCGGCCCGCTCTCCCACAAGCGCGCCTACGACCTGCTGGTGCAGGCCGAGGCCGGGGCCTGCTCCATCACCGGTACCGCGGGCGCGCCTGCGAAGGCGGGGCCGCCGTTCGCCGACACCTCGTCCGGGCTCTACGCCACGATCCTCGTGCTCGCGGCGCTCTACCGGCGCCAGGCAGGCG
The DNA here is from genome assembly GCF_042653605.1 of Pseudonocardia sp. GCM10023141. Lineage (NCBI taxonomy): Bacteria > Bacillati > Actinomycetota > Actinomycetes > Pseudonocardiales > Pseudonocardiaceae > Pseudonocardia > Pseudonocardia sp. GCM10023141. The sequence continues at coordinate 63,956 of NZ_JBHSIR010000086.1, read as the reverse complement.
CCGGCGGGGCGGCCGTGCACGTCCCGATGTTCGACGTGCTGACCGAGCTCATGGGCTACTCCCTGCACTTCACCCGCCACACCGGTGTCGAGCAGCAGCCCGTCGGCATGGGCTCCCCCGCCGTCGCTCCCTACGGCGCCTACGCCACCGCCGACGGCCAGACGGTCGTGCTCGGCACCACCAGCGACCGGGAGTGGCAGCGGTTCGCCCGCGAACTGCTCGGCCGTCCCGACCTCGCCGACGACCCGCGCTACGCGGGCGCTGCCGACCGGGTGGCACAGCGCGGCGAGCTCGACGCGGAGGTGGCGGCCTGGTGCGCACGCACCGACCTGGCCACGATCCAGGCCGCCGCCGACGCCGCCGGCATCGGCAACTCCCGCTACAACACCGCCGCGGACGTCCTCACTCATCCGCACCTGGACGCCCGCCACCGCTGGGGCAGCGTCGACACCCCGAACGGGCCGGTTCCGGCGCTGCTCCCGCCCGGTGACACGGCAGCGTGGGCGCCGCGCATGGACCCGGTTCCAGGGCTGGGCGAGCACTCCGCGGCCGCCCTGCGCGAGCTCGGCCTCACCGACGCCGAGATCGCCGTACTGCGCGCCGATGGCGTCACCTGACGTAACGATGATCCTGCCCCGGATGCTGAGAAACCCTCAGCTAGGGCATACCCCATAGTTCGTCACGACGGAGAGCAACCGTCGTTGGACGACCGGATCAGGCTTTCGAGTGAAGCCTGTTCCAGGGGAGGGTCATGATCGAGCTCGACTCCGTGTCGAAGATCTATCGCACCGACTCCGTCGAGGTGCGGGCGCTCGACGACGTGAGCCTGCGCATCGACGAGGGCGACCTCGTCGCGATCATGGGTCACTCCGGCTCCGGCAAGAGCACGATGATGAACATCCTCGGTTGCCTCGACGTGCCGACCATGGGCGTCTACCGGCTCGACGGGATCGACGTCGGGCAGCTCAAGGAGGGCCGCCTCGCCGAGATCCGCAACACGCGGATCGGTTTCGTCTTCCAGTCCTTCAACCTGATCCCGCGCACCAACGCGCTGCGCAACGTCGAGCTGCCGCTGGTCTACTCCGGCGGGCGCGACCGCAGGGCCCGCGCGCGGGCAGCACTGGAGCGGGTGGGCCTCGGCGAACGCGCCACCCACATGCCCAACGAGCTCTCCGGTGGGCAGCAGCAGCGGGTGGCGATCGCGCGGGCGCTGGTGACCGACCCGAAGATGATCCTGGCCGACGAGCCGACGGGCAACCTCGACTCGACGTCGACCACCGAGATCATGCGGTTGCTCGTGGAGCTCAACAAGGCCGGCCGCACGGTGGTGCTCATCACCCACGAGGACGACGTCGCCGCGTTCGCGAAGCGCGTGATCAAGCTGCACGACGGCCGGATCGTGAGCGACGAGAACCGCGAGCACACCGATGTGTTCTCGACGGTCGTGCCGTGAACATCCTCGAGTCGGCGCGGATCGCGCTGCGCGGCCTGAGCGCCAACCGGCTGCGCTCGGTGCTCACCACGCTGGGCATCGTCATCGGCGTGGCCGCGGTCATCGTGCTCGTGGCCTTCGGCAACGGGCTGCAGTCCGGTTTCACCGACGCGTTCGGCTCGCTCGCCAACCAGATCACCGTGTCCTCGACCCAGGGTGCGGTGCCCGGTGGCGGCACGGCCAAGCCGCTCACCAACGCCGACATCGAGGCGCTGCGCAACGCGTCCCGGGCACCGGACGTCGACACGGTCACCCCGGTCGTCGGCGGCGCCGCGTTGCTGCAGGTCACCGGCGGTGGCCAGTACCGCACGTCGGTCACCGGCACCACGGCCGGGTACCTCGACGTCACCAGCCGCGACCTGGCCGTCGGGCGGATGTTCGACGAGGCGCAGGAACGCACGAAGGCGAAGGTCGTGGTGCTGGGTTCCCGCCCGGTCCAGGAGCTGTTCAGCGGCGACGCCGGCGCCGCGATCGGCAAGGAGATCCGCATCGGCCGCACGCCGTTCCGCGTGATCGGGGTGCTGGTGACCGCCGGGCAGGGCGACGACACGGTGATCATGCCGCTCGGTGCGGCACGGAGCTACCTGCTGGGCGGCAGCGACAAGGTCGACAGCCTCATCGTGAAGGCGACCTCCACCGACAGCGTCCCGGCCGCGCTCGAGCAGGTCACCACCATCCTCTCGGCGCGCCACGGCATCCGGAACCCCGAGGACCGCGACTTCAACGCACAGGCCCTGCAGAGCCAGCTCGACCAGTTCACGCAGTTCCTGGGCTTCCTCACCCTGTTCACCGGTGCGGTCGCGGGGATCTCGCTGGTGGTCGGCAGCATCGGCGTCGCCAACATCATGCTGGTGACGGTCACCGAGCGGACGCGGGAGATCGGCATCCGCAAGGCCATCGGGGCCAAGCGCCGGGCGATCCTGCAGCAGTTCCTGCTGGAGTCGATGTTCCTCTCCGGGCTCGGCGGTCTGATGGGCATCGCGCTGGGTGTCGGACTGTCGTTGACGGCCGCCGCCGTCCTGCCCTCGCTCATCCCCAACTTCCCGCCGCCCGCGGTCTCGTTCGGCTCGGTGCTGCTCTCGTTCTCGATCAGCCTGCTGATCGGGCTCGTCGCAGGCGGCTACCCGGCCAACCGCGCGGCGCGGCTGCGCCCGATCGAAGCGCTGCGTTACCAGTGAGACGAGAGGCAGGATTTCCCATGGCTCGAACGACCGGGCGACGGAGCCGCCGGGGGGCCTGCGCGGTCGGCCTCGCCGCGGCGGTGCTCACCGTGGCGGCGTGCAGCAGCACCCCGACGCCCGCGCCGACCGTCAAGGTGGACCGCGGAGCGGTGTCCACGAGCGTCTCGGCCTCGGGATCGCTCTCGGCGGTCAGCGAGCAGAACCTCGGCTTCCCCGATCGCGGCAAGCTGGCCGAGGTCATGGTCAAGGTCGGCGACAAGGTCACGGCGGGCCAGTCGCTGGCCCGCCTCGACGACTTCGCGCTGCGTCAGGCCCTGCAACAGGCCAACGCCAAGGTCGCGCAGCAGCAGGCCGCGCTGGACAAGATCACCGGCGGCAACGCGGTGGAGGCCGCGGCGGCCACCCTCGCCCAGGCACAGGCCATCCTCGACGCCACGCAGCAGCAGGTGGCAGCCACCGCCGACGCCGACGCCACCGCCACCGACCGCGCACACACCCAGCTCGACTTCGACCGCGGAGCACTCGACGACGCCGAGGGCAAGCTGCACGACGACCAGCGCACCTGCGACAACGCCGGCGGCGACTCCGGCGGCGCGGCGCAGCCGACCCGGGCCCCCGCGGCCGGCACCGAGGGTGGCGCCGACACCGGGACCACCAACGCCGCCAGCACCACCCCCGCGGCCACGACCAGCACCGATCCGGCGTGTGGCCGGATCGCCGCCGACGAGTCGGCAGTGGACTCGGCGCGGCGCACCGTGGTGGCCTCGCAGACCGCAGTGGACAACGCCGAGCAGAAGCAGAACGTGGACGCCGCGAGCGGGCAGCTCTCGATCCAGAACGCCACCCAGAGCGTCGTGAACGCGCAGAACAACAGCACCGGTGCCGCCTCGGACCGGCCGGCCAACATCGCGTCGCAGACCGCGATGGTGCGTGACGCGCAGGCCGCCGCGGCGCTCGCGCAGCGCAACATCGACAACGCCGTGCTCAAGGCGCCGGTCGCGGGCGTCGTCTCGGCGGTCAACGGCGCGGCGGGCGAATTCGTCGGTGCCGCGGGCGGCACCACCGCGCAGTCACCCGGCAGCAGCGCGCGCCGTCCCGACGCCGCGGCGAGCGCCACCGGCACGAGCGCCGCGGGCAGCGCCCTCATCGTGCTCAACAACGTCGACACGTTCCAGCTCGTGGTGCCCTTCGAGGAGAGCGATGCCGCGCAGATCACCCCGAACCAGAAGGTCGACGTCAGCGTCGACGCCGTGCCGGGGCTGACGAAGCCGGGCACGGTCCTGGCTGTGGCGCCCTCGGGCACCGTGATCTCGGGAGTGGTCAACTACTACGCCACGATCGTGCTCGACGAGAGCGACCCGCAGCTGCGCAACGGCCAGACCGCGCAGGCCGACGTGCGGATCAAGGCGATCGAGGCCACGCTGCGGGTGCCGTCGTCCACGGTGCGCATCGATGCCGGCCACCCGGTGGTCGACCTGCCGGGCAAGGACGGCACGAAGATCACCACGCCGTTCACGGCCGGGCTGGCCGGGTCCGACTTCACCGAAGTCGTCGCGGGTCTCAAGGAGGGCCAGGACGTGCTGCTGCCGCAGCCGAAGACGAGCACGCAGCTGGGCGGTGGGCCGCCCCGGTGAACCCCGGGTAACGTCGCGACCGCCCCGCACGCCGACCGAGAGCGAGAGCGACGTGGATCCGTCCGACCTGGCCGATGTGCTGGCCTCCGTACGTACCTTCGTCCGGTCGGAGGTGGTGCCGCTGGAGGAGCAGATCGACGTCGAGGACGCGATCCCCGCGTCGGTCATCGCCGCCTGCAAGGCCATGGGCCTCTACGGCTTCGCGATCCCGCAGGAGTACGGCGGGCTGGGGCTGACGCTGCACGAGGAGGCGCAGCTCGCCTTCGAGCTGGGCTGGACCACCCCGGCGCTGCGGTCGCTGTTCGGCACCAACAACGGCATCGCCGGGCAGGTGCTGATCAAGGGCGGCACCGAGGAGCAGAAGGAGTCGTGGCTGCCGCGGCTGGCCTCCGGCGAGGTCACCGCCTCGTTCGGGCTCACCGAGGCCGACGCCGGCTCCGACCCGTCGGGCCTGGCCACCACCGCACGGCGCGACGGCACCGACTGGGTGCTCAACGGGGCCAAGCGCTTCATCACCAACGCGCCGGTCGCCGAGGTGATCATGGTGTTCGCCCGCAGCAACCCCGACGCCGTCGGCAACCGCGGCATCTCCACGTTCCTGGTGCCCGCCGGCACGCCGGGCCTGTCGATCGGGCCCAAGGACCACAAGATGGGCCAGTTCGGCGCCTGGACCGCTGATGTCTACCTCGACGACGTGCGGGTACCGGCCGAGGCGCTCGTCGGCGGGGACGAGGGTGTCGACAAGGGTTTCCAGATCGCCGCCAGGTGCCTCGCGCACGGCCGCGCCCACATCGCGGCGCTGTGCGTCGGGATGGCGGGACGGCTGGTGCACGAGTCCGTGGAGTACGCGAAGACCCGCGAGCAGGGCGGCAAGCCGATCGCGTCGTTCCAGCTGATCCAGGGCCTGATCGCCGACTCCGTCACCGACCACTACGCGGGCCGCGCGCTCGTGCTCGACGTCGCGCGGGCCTACGACGCGGGCACCGACACGGTGCAGGGACCGTCGGCGGCCAAGTACTTCGCGAGCGAGATGGTGGGCCGCGTCGCCGACCGCGCGGTGCAGGTGCACGGCGGGTCGGGCTACATCCGCGGGGTCGCGGTCGAGAGGTTCTACCGCGACGCGCGGCTGTTCCGGATCTACGAGGGCACCTCCCAGATCCAGCAGGTGATCATCGCGCGCGGGGCGCTGGGGGCTGCGGCGCGGGCCTGAGGCTCAGCCCACCTCCAGCTCCGTCTTGCGCCCGGTGAACCGGAACACGAGCAGCACCACCACGCCGATGGCGAGCCAGATCAGCCCGCCGATCTGGGCGTTGGCGTCGGCGTTCCACAGCACGTAACCGATGATCACGAACCCGAGTGCGGGCACCACGAGGTGCAGCCCGAAGGTGCGCTGCCGCTTGCGGATCAGGTACCAGACGGCCACCGACACGTGCAGCAGCAGGAACGAGAACAGCGCCCCGAAGTTCACCAGCGAGGACAGCAGCCCGATCTGCCCGACGAAGAACAGCGCGAGCACCAGGCTCACCACCGACACGAGCAGCACGGCGCGCTCGGGCACGCGCCGCGTCGGGTGCACGTGGGCGAGGAAGCGGGGCAGCTGCCGGTCGCGCGCCATCGAGAACAGCAGCCGCGACGTGGCGGCCTGCGCCACCAGCGCGTTCGCGATCGCCGATGCCAGTGCCACGGCGATCGCGACGACGATCTTGAACCAGGTGCCGCCGACGAGGTTGGCCACCGTGTAGAAGGCCTCGTTGGTGGCCGTCTCGCCGTCGAAGCCGGTCTGACCGGGCAGGATCAGCGCGGCGAGGTAGGTCTGGATGACGAACAGCCCCGCCACCATCGCGAGCGCCAGCACCGTGGCCCGCCCGACGACCCGCGCGCCGCCCTTGGTCTCCTCCGACATCGTGCTGATCGCGTCGAACCCGAGGAACGACAGCACTGCGACCGACAGCGCCGCGAAGATCAGGCTCGGCGAGAACGCGGCCGGGTTGAAGAACGGGGTGAACGTCCAGGACGCGCCGTTGACGCCGCCGGAGATCGCGATGATCGACAGCACCACGAACAGCGCGAGCACGATCAGCTGGCCGACCAGGAAGACCCGGTTCGTGCGGGCCGTCGTCTCGATCCCCCGCAGGTTGACGGTGGTGTTGATCAGGACGAACGCCACGACCCAGATCCACTGCGGCACGCCGGGCAGCACCGAGGCGAGCGCGGCGGCACCGGTCACGTAGAGCAGCGTCGGGACGAGCAGGTAGTCGAGCAGGATCGCCCAGCCTGCCAGGAACCCGGCGGCCGGGTGGATGCCGCGCCCGGCGTAGGCGTAGACCGAACCGGCGATCGGGAAGGCCCGCGACATCTCGCGGTAGCTCAGCGCGGTGAAGATCATCGCGATGAAGCCGATGATGTAGACCAGCGGCACCATGCCCGACGAGGCGTTGAAGACCACGCCGAAGATCGCGAACGGCGCGATCGGCACCATGAACACGAGGCCGTAGACGAGCAGGTCGCGCAGCGTCAGGCTGCGCCGCAGCTCCTCCTTGTAGCCGAACGCTCCCAGGTCCGAGGACGGCTCCGGCGCCTGGTCCGGGGATTCACTCATCGCGCGTCCACCTCCGCGAGGAAGCCCGCCAGCAATGCCATGAACGCCTCCCGTTCCTCGATGTGGGGCATGTGGCTCGACTCCGGGAACACGTGCCGGCGGACGTCGGCGATCCGTTCGACGAAGGGCGCCACGCACGCGGCCGTCGCCTCGTCGTGGGCGCCGGAGACGACCAGGGTCGGCACGGTGATCTGGTCGAGCCGGTCGATGATCGACCAGTCCCGCAGCGTGCCGATGACGTGGAACTCGGTGGGCCCGTTCATGGTCAGGTAGACCGTGGTGTCGGCGGCCATCGCCGCGAACGTGGCCACGACCTCGGGCGGGTTCGGCACCACGCGGCAGACGTGGCGGTCGTAGAACACCTGCACGGCCGCCAGGTACGCCGGGTCGTCGTAGGTCTGCGCTGCCTCGTGCGCCACCAGCGTGGCCTGCACGTCCGGCGGCAGGTCGGCGCGCAGCCGGTTGGCCTCGGCCACCCACAGCCGCATCGACGCGGGCGAGTCGGCGATCGTGAGGCTGCGCAGGCCGGCCGGGCGGCGCACGGCGTGCTCGGCGCCGAGCATGCCGCCCCAGGACTGGCCGAGCAGGTGGTGACCGTCGGCCACGCCGAGCTCGGCGAGCAGGGCGTCGAGCTCGTCGAGGAAGACCTGCGGCGTCCAGAAGTCGGGTCCGCGGTCGGGCAGGTGGGTGGAGCGACCGTTGCCCAGCTGGTCGTAGTGGATCACGGCGCGGCCGGTGTCGGCGGCGATGTCGGCGATGGTCAGCACGTAGTCGTGGACACAGCCGGGCCCGCCGTGCAGGACCACGAGCGGGGCGACACCGGGACGCAGCTCCCCGGTGATCCGGTACCAGGTGGCGAGGTCACCGCGGCGGACGGTGCCCTCGTGATCGGCGGTGGCGAGCGTTCGGGAAGTCGTCAAGATCCCCTCCAGGAGGTGTCGGCACCTCTGCGGCATCGTGCGCCCTCAATGGTTCGAACACAAGTACCATTGAAAGGCTGCCGGGTGGGACACTCCGGACATGACATCGACGCCGCCGGACGGGTTCGAGCCCGTCCAGGTCGGCCGCAGCGTCGACGCGGTGCTCGACCGCCTCGTCACCGCGATCGCCGTCGGCGACTTCACCCCGGGCGAGCGGCTCCCGCCCGAGCGCGAGCTCGCCGTGCTGCTCGGCGTCGGGCGCCAGACCCTGCGCGCGGCACTGGCCCGGCTGCGCGACGCGGGCTACGTCGCCACCCGGCGCGGACGGGCAGGCGGCGCGTTCGTGCAGGAGCACTGGGGGCCCCTGTCCGACGGCGCCGTTCGCCGCACCGTCGCGGGCAGCGCCGAGCTGGCCGCGCTGTCGGACGCGCGCTGCCTGCTGGAGTCGCTGATCGCCCGCACCGCGGCGGAGCGGCGCGACCACCAGGACGTCGAGGCGATGCGGGTCGCGCTGGCCGCGTTCGTCGCGGCCGCCCGGTCCCCGGCCGACGGTGCCGCGATCCGTCGCGCGGACCAGGAGATGCACCGCGCGATCATCGCCGCGGCCGGCAACGCGCACCTGGCCCGGATGTCGCGCGACCTACTGGCCCAGCTCAACATCGGCCTGCCCATCGAGCCCTACAACGCGGCGCTGCTGCAGCTCTCGATCGAGCAGCACACGGCGCTGGTGGCGGCGATCGAGGCCGGCGACGCCGACGGCGCGGCCGCGGTGGCTCGCGTCCACTTCACGATCACGACCGACGCCGTGGAGCGCGCCGCGAGGCGAGCGGGATTCTGAAATTGGTCGTTGACCCCGCGCGGGACGGCTCTTACGGTCGGATTGCAGGTCATCGCTGACCAGAGACGGGCGGGCTCCATGGCTCTCGACGACGCCACCATCACCTTCCTCGCGGGACTGGCCGAAGCCGGCGGACCCCCGCTGCACGAGCAGACCCCCGATGAGGCCCGAGCGCTGGGGCCGGCTCTGCGCGAGCTCTACGGTTCGGGTCCGGAGATGGTGCGCACGTCCGACACGGACGTGGCCACCCCCGACGGCTCGACGTTCACCGTGCGCACGCTGGTGCCGACCGCCGAGCCGGCCGCCGTGATCGTCTACTACCACGGTGGCGGCTGGGTGCTGGGCGACATCGACGACTACGACACGCTGGGCCGCCTGCTGGCGGCGCGCACCGGTGCGGCCGTCGTGCTGGTGGACTACCGCCTCGCCCCCGAGCACCGCTACCCCACGGCCGCCGAGGATGCGTGGACGGCGCTGACCTGGGTGGACGCGCACCTGGAGGAGATCGCCGGGAAACGGGTGCCGCTGATCGTGGCGGGCGACAGCGCGGGCGGCAACCTCTCGGCCGTGGTCGCGCAGCGGGCCCGTGCCGCGGGCCCGGCGATCGGGCTGCAGGTGCTCGTGTACCCCGTCACCGACGCCGACCTGGACACCACAACCTACGCCGATCCCGCCAACCAGCTGATGCTCAGCCGCGACACCATGATCTGGTTCTGGGACCACTACGCGCCCGACCCGGCCGATCGGCGCAAGCCCGATGCGTCGCCGCTGCGGGCCGCGGACCTGTCGGGCCTGCCACCTGCCGTGGTGCTGCTGGCCGAGCACGACGTGCTGCGCGCCGAGGGCGAGGCCTACGCCGCCGCGCTGCGGGCCGCCGGCGTGCCGGTGGAGCTGCGTGTGCTCGACGGCCAGATGCACGCGTTCTTCCAGCTGGTCAACGTGCTGCCGGGCGCCGCGGACGGGCTCGAGTTCGTCAGCGGCCACATCGAGAAGTTCCTCGCGTCGTGACGGCCCCGGTGGAGGCAGAGGTCGACGTCGTCATCGTCGGGGCCGGCTTCGCCGGGCTCTACCAGCTGCACCGGCTGCGGCAGCTCGGACTGGCCACCCGCGTGTTCGAGGCGGGCGACGGCGTCGGCGGCACCTGGTACTGGAACCGCTACCCCGGCGCCCGCTGCGACGTCGAGAGCATGTCCTACTCCTTCTCCTTCGACGCCGAGCTCGAACAGGAGTGGACCTGGACCGAGAAGTACCCGGCGCAGCCGGAGATCCTCGACTACGCCAACCACGTGACCGACCGGTTCGGCCTGCGGGACGGCATCACGTTCGGCGCCCGCGTCACGAGCGCCACCTGGGAGGACCCGCGCTGGACCGTCACCACCGACACCGGCGAGACGGTCAGCGCCCAGTTCGTGGTCATGGCCACCGGGTGCCTCTCGGCGTCGAAGCTGCCGGAGATCCCCGGCCTCGACCGGTTCGCGGGCGACACCTTCCACACCGGGCACTGGCCGCACGAGGAGGTCGACTTCACCGGCAAGCGCCTCGGCGTGATCGGCACCGGTTCCTCGGGCATCCAGTCGATCCCGGTCATGGCCGCGCAGGCCGCTGACACCACGGTCTTCCAGCGCACCGCCAACTTCTCGATGCCGGCGCGCAACCGGCCGCTGACCGCTGACGAGATCACCACCACCAAGGAGAACTACCCGCTGCTGCGCGAGGCGCAGCGCAACTCGATGTCGGGGATCCCGCGCGAGCCCGCCACGCTCTCGGCGCTGGAGGTCTCGCCCGCCGAGCGCGCCGCGACCTACGAGCAGGGGTGGGAACGGGGCATGCTCGTCGCGATCAGCGGCAGCTACACCGACATCCTCACCGACCGCGACGCGAACGAGACGGCGGCCGAGTTCGTCCGCGGCAAGATCCGGGAGACCGTCACCGATCCCGGGGTGGCCGAGATGCTCTCGCCGCGGACGTTCCCGTACGGCACGAAGCGCCCGTGCCTGGACACCGGGTACTACGAGACGTTCAACAACGCCAACGTGCACCTCGTCGACCTGCGCCGCACGCCGCTGGTGGAGATCACCGAGCGGGGCGTCCGCACGTCGGAGCGGGAGTACGCGTTCGACGCCATCGTGTTCGCCACCGGCTTCGACGCCATGACCGGCGCGCTGCTGGCCATGGACATCCGGGGCCGCGACGGTGAGGAGCTGGCCAAGCACTGGCGCGACGGCCCGCGCACCTACCTCGGGTTGGGGATCGCGGGGTTCCCCAACCTGTTCACGATCACCGGCCCGTCGAGCCCCTCGGTGCTGAGCAACATGATGGTCTCGATCGAGCAGCACGTGGACTGGATCAGCCGGTGCATCGCCCACCTGCGCGAGCACGACGTCGCCGCGATCGAGCCCGCGGTGGAGGCGGAGGACGCCTGGGTCGCCCACGTCGAGGAGGTCGGCAACACCACGCTCTTCCCGGTGGCCGACTCCTGGTACATGGGCGCCAACGTCCCCGGTAAACCGCGGGTGTTCATGGCCTACATCGGCGGGGTGCAGGCCTACCGCGAGCACTGCGACCGGATCGCGGCCGACGGCTACGAGGGCTTCCTGCTGACCCCCTGACCGTCGAGAACGACGTTGTCATGATCAACAGGGCCCGATGATCATGGCAACGTCGTTCTCGACGGGATCTGCGGGGGCGCGTTCGCTGCACGTGATCGGACCTCACCTCTCCCCCAGCTCCGCCGCCCGCCCCAGGCTCAGTTCCCGCTCCCGCACGTTGCGGGTCAACGCCGCGGCCCGCTCGAACTCGGCCCGCGCCTCATCGGTGCGTCCCAGCTTCGCCAGCAGGTCGCCGCGGACGCTGGGCAGCAGGTGGTAGTTGGCGAGCGAGCCGTGCTCCACCACCGCGTCCACGAGTTCGAGCGCGTTCTGCGGCCCGTAGGCCATCGACACCGCCACCGCGCGGTTGAGCTCCACCACCGGGGAGCGGGTCAGGTCGGCCAGCGCCGTGTAGAGCTCGACGATGCGCACCCAGTCGGTGTCCTCGGCGCGGGCCGCCCGGCCGTGGCAGGCGGCGATGGCCGCCTGCAACGCGTACGGCCCGTTCGCCCCGCCGAGCTCCTCGGCCCTGGCCAGCGCCGTGAGCCCACGGTTGATCAGCAGCCGGTCCCAGCGGGCCCGGTTCTGGTCCAGCAGCAGCACCGGTTCCCCCGCCGGTCCGGTGCGCGCGGCCGTGCGCGAGGCCTGGATCTCCAGCAGCGCGACCAGCCCGTGCACCTCCGGCTCCGCGGGCATGAGACCGGCGAGCACCCGGGCGAGCCGCAGCGCGTCGTCGCAGAGCGCGGGTCGCATCCAGTCATCACCCGCGGTGGCCGAGTACCCCTCGTTGAAGATCAGGTAGACGACCTCGAGCACCGACGACAGGCGCTGCCCGCGCTCCGCGGGCGGCGGCACCTCGAACGGCACCTGCGCCGCGGCCAGCGCCTTCTTCGCCCGCGTGATGCGCGCCGCGATCGTCGCCTCGCCGGTCAGGAAGGCCCGCGCGATCTCCGCCGCCGTCAGCCCCCCGAGCAGGCGCAGCGTCAGCGACACCCGCGCGGCCGTCGACAGCACCGGATGGCACGAGACGAAGACCAGCCGCAGCAGGTCGTCGTCGATCTCCTCGGCGAACGCACGGTCGAAGTCGACGGTCAGCGCCTCGTCGGCCGCCCGGCCGAGCTCACCGTACTTGCGCTGCAGGACGTCGTTGCGCCGGAACGTGTCGACGGCCCGCCGCTTGGCCACGGTCATCAGCCAGGCACCCGCGTTGCGCGGCACCCCGGAGTCGGGCCACTGCTCCAGCGCCGCCACCACGGCGTCCTGCGCGAGCTCCTCGGCGAGCCCGACGTCGCCGGTGAAGCGGGCCAGGCCCGCGATCAGCCGGGCCGACTCCATCCGGACGACCGACTCGATCGCGGTGCGGGTGTCCGTGGCAGCCATGCCACGGATCCCACCACCCCCGGGGCGCCCCCGCGAGCCCGGCCCCGGACCACGGGGCCGGCAGCAGGCTCAGAAACCGTCCTCGGGACCGAAGATCTGCCGCACCCGGGACTCGCCCCCGCCGACCACGGCCAGGAAGCGCTTGGTCCATTCGATGGCCTCGTCCTTGTCCCGCACGTCGACGATGGCCCAGCCCCCGATCAGCTCCTTCGCCTCGATGAACGGGCCATCGGTGACGGTGTACTCCCCGCCCTCGAGGCTGACCTTCGAGCCCAGCGCGGTCGGAGCGACGCCACCGGTGGCCACGAGGACGCCCGCCTTGGTGACGTCCTCCATGAACTTGCCCATCTCGACCATGAGCTCGGGCGTGGGCGGCGGCTGGGGAACGGACTCGTCGCCGAGGGTGTAGAGGAAGAACCGCATGATCGTCTCCTTGGGGTGTGTTCCGTCCTTGCACCCATGCGTCGAACGGGACCGCCCCGGAATCGACACGTGCACCGAAGATTTTCCAGGACCTCTATCGTGGCTGCTCCCCCGTCCCGCAGGAGGCACCGTGAGCACCGAACGCACCGACATCGCCAGCACGCTCGGCAAGCACCGTGCGCTGTTCCTCAGCACCGTCCGTGACCTCACCGACGAGCAGGGCCTGCTCCCGAGCACGGTCAGCGCGCTGACGCTGACGTCGCTGCTCAAGCACGTCGCCGACACCGAGAAGGGCTGGGCCGAGTTCATCACGAAGGGCCCGGCGGCGCTCGGCGGCGACGTCGACTGGAGCGCCTTCGACGGCGACGGGGGCGGGGGCGGCGAGTTCGTCGACACCCGCTTCGTCGTCGAACCCGGCGAGACCTTGGCGGTACTCACGGCGCGCTACGCCGAGGTGGCCCGCACCACCGACGAGCTCGTCGCCACCGTCGACCTCGACTCCGCCCAGCCGCTGCCGAAGGCGCCGTGGTTCGAGGCGGGCGCCAACTGGTCGGCGCGGCGGGTGTTCCTGCACATCATCGCCGAGACCGCGCAGCACGCCGGGCACGCCGACATCATCCGCGAGGCGATCGACGGCGCGAAGACGATGGGCTGACGGCCTCAGGCCCTCGCCTCCTGGCGCCGCACCCGGGCCCGCCCGGTCAGCAACGTCACGACGAGGCCCAGCAGGAGCGCGGCGAGCACGCCCAGGTTGGCCCCCGCCCACGCACCCTGGCGCCCACCCAGCCCGAGCGCGTCGAGCAGGTAGCCCTGCCAGCCCAGCCACGCCACCGTGTTGGTGACGAGACCCCAGCCGATCGCGGTGCCGATCACGACCACGGCGATCGGCACCGGGTTCGCGTCGCCGTAGCGGCCGCGCCGGTCGTAGAGATCGGCCTCGGCATAGTCGCGGCGGCGCATCGCGATGTCGGCGAGCATCACACCGCACCACGCCGCGACCGGCACGCCGAGCGTGATGAGGAACCCGGTGAACTGGCCCAGGAAGTCGCCTGCGAAGAACACCACGTAGACGGTGCCGATCACCATGATCACGCCGTCGACGAGCGCCGCAGCCCAGCGCGGGGCGGGCAGGCCCAGCGTCAGCAGCGCGAGGCCGGACGAGTAGATGTCGAGCACCGCGCCGCCGACGAGACCGAGCACGGCCACCAGTGCGAACGGCACCAGGAACCAGGTGGGCAGCGCCGCGGCCAGCGCGCCGATCGGGTCGCCCGCGATCGCCGTGCTCAGATCCGCCGACGACGCGGCGAGCAGCAGCCCGAACACGAGCAGCACCAGCGGCGCGAGCGAGGCCCCGAACGTCGTCCAGCCGATGACACCGCGGCTCGACGCCGAGCGCGGCAGGTAGCGCGAGTAGTCGGCGGCCGCGTTCACCCAGCCCAGGCCGAACCCGGTGAGCAGGAACACGAGCGCCCCGACGACCTGCTCGGTCGAGCCCGCCGGCAGCGCGCCCACGGCCGACCAGTTGATCTGACCGGCCACGAGGACCATGTAGACGACCGTCAGCACCGCGGTCACCACGGTGATCACCGTCTGCAGCCGCATGATCAGGTCGAAGCCGAGCACCCCGGCACCGACGATCAGCGCGGCCACCACCAGCAGCGCGACGATCAGCGTCGGCGTGCCGCCGCCCCAGCCGAGCCTGTCGAACACCGTGGCCGTGGCCAGCGTCGCGAGGATCGTCAGCACCGTCTCCCAGCCGACGGTCAGCAGCCACGAGATCGCGGTGGGCAGCCCGTTGCCCCGCACCCCGAACGCGGCCCGCGAGAGCACCATCGTCGGCGCCGAGCCGCGCTGGCCCGCCAGCGCGATGAAGCCGCAGAGCAGGAACGACACCACGATCCCGACGATCGCCGCGATCACGGCCTGCACGAACGAGATGCCGAAGCCCAGCGTGAACGCGCCGTAGCTCAGCCCGAGCACCGAGACGTTGGCGCCGAACCACGGCCAGAACAGCTGCCGTGGACGGCCCTTGCGCTCGGCGTCGGCGATGACGTTGATGCCGTTGCCCTCGATCTGCAACGTGCCCGCCCTGCCCTCGGCCACGGCTGCCCCCCCTGTTCGCCCGCACCGGTGCTCACCGCCGGTGCGCGAACCGTAGTGCCCCGCCGCAGGTACCCGTCAGACGCTCGCCAGGAACTCGCCGACCGCCTTCGCGCCACGAGCGGGATCCTGCAGCATCCACCAGTGCCCGAGCCCCTCGAGCACCTCGACGCGGGCACCGGCTCGGGCGGCGCCGCGACGGCGGGTCTCGTCGGAGCCGCCGAAGTGGTCCTCGGTGGCCAGTAGGCAGAGCCCGGGGCGGATCGCGGCCGCCGGCAGGTGCTCCCCCAGCGCGGCCAGCACCGGCTGGGGTGCCGAGCGGTAGAGCACCAGCAACGCGCGGCCCATCTCGTCGTTCTGCCCGGCGGCCACGGCCTCGGCGATGTCCTGCGGCATCCCGAGCCCGACGCAGCGCTCGGCCCGCTCGGCGAGCGAGGCCCCGAACATCATCTCGACGAGCTTCTCGCCGGCACCGGGCTTGAGCCACATCTGGGCGAGGTCGTGCCAGACGTAGTCGGGCTCGTAGATGCCGATCACGTCGGTGGTCCAGCTCAGGAGCAGGTCCGGACGGCTCATCGCGACGTTCATCACGTGCCCGCCGCCCCAGTCGTGACCGATCAGGTGCACCGGCTCGCCGATCGCCGTCAGCTCGCCGACCAGCCAGTCGCGGTACCCGGTGACGGTGGCGTCGAAGCCGGCGGGCAGCGGCGCCCCGAACCCAGGCGGGGACAGGCACACGACGTCGTCGCGGCCCAGTTCGGCGACGAGCGGCCGCCAGATCGCGTCGGTCTCGGGATTGCCGTGCACCAGCACCACTGTCATCCCGCGATCATCGCACCCACCGGACGCGCGAACGGCACCCCCCGAAGCTCGGGAGGTGCCGTTGGCGGGTGGTGCGGTGTCAGTGCTCGGCGGGCCGGATGTGGTACTCGAACACCAGGCCACCGACCGCGATGAACAGCAGGACGGCGCCGATCACCAGCAGCCAGATGTAGAAGAACGCCAGCGCGATGGCGACGAGCGCCGCAGCGCCCGCCAGCCCGATCGGCCAGTAGCTGCCGGGCGAGAAGAACCCGACGTCGCCCGCGCCGTCGGAGACCTCCGCGAGCGGGTTGTCCTCGGGGCGGGACTCCAGGCGCCGCGACACGAACCGGAAGTACGTGCCGATGATCAGCCCGAGGCCACCGGTGAGGAACAGCGCCGCGATGCCGACCGGCTCCTTGGCGATGAACGTGTACGCGATCGCGGCGATGAAGAAGAACGCCGTGATGACATCGAAGATGCGGGATTCGACCTTCATGGCGTGCCTCAGCTCCCCGTCGAGGGCGGCAGCGACGCCGAGCGCTGCGTCCGGTCGGTGGTGAACGGATAGGTGGTGTACGCGGTGGGCGTGCACAGCTGCCCGCAGCCCAGCTTGGCCAGCGCCTCACCCGCGGTGTAGGCCGCACCCGTTGCCGGGTTGGTCTGCGTGCGCAGCGCGACCCACTGGTCGTAGAGGGCCGGGGCGAGCGCCCGTACCTCGAAGTTCATCTGCGAGTGGTAGCTGCCGCACAGCTCGGCGCAGCGACCGACGAACGCACCTTCACGGTCGATGCTGTCGATCTGCCAGCGGAAGTCCTGGTCGTTCTTCTCCGGCATCGGGAAGACGTCGCGCTTGAACAGGAACTCCGGCACGAAGAAGCTGTGGATCACGTCGTTGGAGTGCTGGGTGAACTCGATGCTGCGACCCGTCGGCAGCACCAGCAGCGGGATCGTCTCGGTGGTGCCGAGCGTGCTCACCGGCTTGCCGTCGGCAGCCTTGTTGTCCGGGTAGTCGAATCGC
The DNA here is from genome assembly GCF_042653605.1 of Pseudonocardia sp. GCM10023141. Lineage (NCBI taxonomy): Bacteria > Bacillati > Actinomycetota > Actinomycetes > Pseudonocardiales > Pseudonocardiaceae > Pseudonocardia > Pseudonocardia sp. GCM10023141. Next base: position 46,979 of record NZ_JBHSIR010000086.1, on the reverse strand, counting down.
CAGTTCCACTGGAACGCGGTGACATCGACGTGCATTTGAGCGGGTTCGTCCTTGTCCACGAAGTTCTGGACGTTGACCGTGAACCCGAACAGGACCGCAACGATGATCGTCGGGATGACCGTGAAGACGATCTCGACGGGCAGGTTGTACTGCGTCTGACGCGGCACCTCGGTGGCGTCGTCAGTCTTCTTCCTCCGGTGGAAGGCGACCGCCCAGAACATCGCGCCCCAGGTGATGGCACCGACGACGAGCGCCGCGATGGCCGACCAGGTCCAGAGGTTGCGCATGGCTTCCGCCTGCGGCGTCACCCCGGACGGCCAGCCGAAGCGGATGACGTCCTCCACCGAACACCCCGTGGTGAGCGGGATGATCAGAGCGGCGAGGCCGACGAGCTTGGCCACACGGCCAACACTCGGGCGCCCGAATCCGCGGCGATCTTCTCCGCGCTGTGCTCGGCCCACTGCTCGCCGCCTCCCGTCGTGACAACAATCGGCTGCCGGAACCCCCGGCGGCGCGCGTAGGCACGCGCCTTCGACCTCGCGTAGAGACTAGGGCATGCCCCGGCCGCGCAAGCCACCTGTCCCCGGTCGGGTGGGCCACCGGATCCGGTGACGTCCAGCACTCCGCTGCCGAGGTGGGGCCGACCGCGGGTGAGGCGAGGTCGGACCGAACCGGGCGCGACGGCATACTGACTCGCTGTGTGCGGACTCCTGGGACTGCTGACCACCGAGGGCGATGCGGCCGCGCGGGCGGGCGCCATCGGCGCCGCGATGCGCTGCATGCGGCACCGCGGCCCCGACGAGAGCGGCACCTGGAACGACGACGACGTCGCCTTCGGGTTCAACCGGCTCGCGTTCATCGACATCGAGAACTCGCACCAACCGCTGCGCTACGCCGACGACCGCTACACGCTGGTGTTCAACGGCGAGATCTACAACTACCTGGAGCTGCGGGCCGAGCTCGCCGAGAACCACGGTGCGACCTTCGCCACCGAGGGCGATGGCGAGGCGATCGTCGCGGCCTACCACCAGTGGGGCCCGTCGGCGGTGAGCAGGCTGCGCGGCATGTTCGCGTTCCTGATCTGGGACGCCCAGGAGCGCGTCCTGTTCGGTGCGCGCGACCCGTTCGGGATCAAGCCGCTGTTCTACGCCACCGGCCCCGCGGGGGTGGTGTTCGGCAGCGAGAAGAAGAGCCTGCTGGAGCTGGGTCCCACGATCGGGCTCAACGACCCGATCACCGAGCTGGATCCCGTTGCGCTGCAGCACTACCTGCTGCTGCAGTACGTCCCGGAGCCGGAGACGCTGCACCGCGTGATCCGCCGCGTCGAGTCCGGCACGCACTTCACCGTGCGGCCGGGCGGCGAGGTCGACGTGGAGCGCTACTTCACCCCGGTGCTCCACAGCGGCGGCGGCTCCGGTGCGCCGCTCTACCGCAAGATCGCCGACGCGCTGCGCGACTCGGTGGCCAAGCACATGCGCGCCGACGTCACGGTCGGCTCGTTCCTGTCGGGCGGCATCGACTCCACCGCGATCGCCGCGCTGGCCAAGGAGCACAACCCCGACCTGGTCACGTTCACCACCGGCTTCGAGCGCGACGGCTACTCCGAGATCGATGTGGCCGCCGAGTCGGCCGCGGCGATCGGCGTCAAGCACGTGGTGCGGGTGGTCAAGCCCGACGAGATGATGGAGGCGCTGCCGCTGATCGTCTGGTACCTCGACGACCCGGTGGCCGACCCCGCGCTGGTGCCGCTGTGGTTCATCGCCCGCGAGGCCCGCCAGCACGTGAAGGTGGTGCTGTCCGGCGAGGGCGCCGACGAGCTCTTCGGCGGCTACACGATCTACCACGAGCCGCTGTCGCTGGCGGCGTTCGAGCGCGTCCCGGGCGCACTGCGCGGGCTGCTCGGCAAGGCGTCCACCAAGCTGCCGCCGGGCATGCGCGGCAAGGACCTGCTGCGCCGCGGCGCGCTCACCCTGGAGCAGCGCTACTACGGCAACGCCCGGATCTTCCTCGACAACCAGCTCGAGGGCGTGCTGCGCCAGTACGACCCGCGCCGTTCGCACACCGACGTCACCGAGGCGCACTACCGCGACTCGGCCGGCTGGGACCCGGTCTCGCGGATGCAGCACGTCGACCTGTTCACGTGGTTGCGCGGCGACATCCTCGTCAAGGCCGACAAGATGACGATGGCCAACTCGCTGGAGCTGCGGGTGCCGTTCCTCGACCCCGAGGTCTTCGCGGTGGCGTCGGGCATCCCGCTCGAGGAGAAGCTCGCCGAGAACACCACGAAGTACGCGCTGCGGCGCGCGCTGGAGGGCATCGTGCCCGCCCACGTGCTGCACCGGGCGAAGCTCGGGTTCCCGGTGCCGATCCGGCACTGGCTCAAGGACGAGATGTACGACTGGGCGCGCAACATCATCCGCGACTCCCAGGCCGACCACCTCGTCGACCTCGCCGCCACGCAGCGGCTGCTCGACGCCCACCGGGACGGCCCGATCGACCACAGCCGCCGCATCTGGACGCTGCTGGTGTTCCTGATCTGGCACGGCATCTTCGTCGAGCAGCGGATCAAGCCCGAGATCCCGGAGCCGGCCTACCCCGTCCGCCTGTAGCCCCCGCAGCCGGAGAAAACGGCTCGCGCCGACGCCGCTTCCGTGCCGGGATGGGCGGATGACCACCGCCGAGCTCCGGATCGACGCCGTCGACCCCGCCGATGAGGCGGGGCTGCGGCAGTGGTTCGACCTCCTGCGACTCGCGCAGGACCACGACCTCCCCGACGACCCGCCGCTGACCTGGATCGATGTCGGAGCCCGGCTGCAACCCCGCGGCGGCAAGACCGTCGAGCTGTGGCTGGCCCGGCACGGCGAGGAGGCGGTCGGAGCCGTCGTGATCTTCCTGCCGACGCTGGACAACCTCGACAACGCGACGGTCGACGTCGTCGTCGCGCCGCAGCACCGTCGCCGGCGGGTCGGGACGCGGCTGCTGGAACACGTCGGTGCCGCAGCCCGGGACCGCGGCCGCAGCCTCCTGTTCCTCGAGGCCCAGCAGCCGCTCGACGGGCCGAGCCCCGCCACCCTGTTCCTCGAGGCCGCGGGCGCCCGGCTGGCGCTCGCCGACACCCGTCGCGCGCTCGACCTCACCGCGCTCGACCAGCCGGAGCTCGACCGGCTCCTCGCCGATGCCCGGGACCGGGCGGTCGGGTACCGGCTCGTCCAGTGGGTCGGTGCGACGCCGCAGCCCCGGCTCGACGACATGGCGAGGCTGGCCGGCCGGATGAGCACCGACGCGCCGTTGGACGACCTGCAGCTCGAACCCGAGGTGTGGGACGCCGAACGGTTGCTCGGCCGCGAGCGCGCCCTGGCGGCCCGCGGGCTGTACAGCATCGTCACCGCCGTGGCCGACGAGCACGACGCGCTGGTCGGCTACACCGTGGTCCTCGGGTTCACCGGGGTGGGCTGGTTCGGCCAGCAGAGCGACACGATCGTGCTCACCGAGAACCGGGGCCACCGCCTCGGCATGCTGCTCAAGCTCGCGAACCTGGCGTTCGCCCGCGCCCGGAACCCGGAGCTGCGGGTGATCCACACCTACAACGCCGACTCCAACGCGCACATGGTGGGGATCAACGAGGCGATGGGCTTCCGGCCGCTCGACCGGCTGGGCGAGTGGGAGCTGGACCTGGTGTGAGCGGCGGTGCCGCGGCGGGGATGCTGTCGTGGTGGACGTCTCCGCCGACCAGGGCCCCGCAGCGCGCACCGGCTACCGGCGATCGGCCGGCACGCCGCGGGGCGAGGCTCGACGCCGGGAGCTGCTGGAACGGGTCACCGAGGACCTCGCGACCAACGGACTCGTCGACTTCTCGCTGCGCCGGGCGGCCCGGGCCGCGGGCGCCACGCACAAGGTGTTGCTCTACCACTTCGACAGCGCCGACGACCTGCTCCTGCAGGCGGTGCTGCGGCTGCGTGACCGGCGCATCGACAACGCGATGATCGCGGCGTCGCGCGAGCCGGACAGCCGCACGCTGGCGTCCCGGGTGCGGTCGCTGTGGCCGGTGCTCACCGGCGAGGGCTCCCGGACGCTGGACCAGGCCATCGGGTTGGCGATGTACGACCCGGAGCGCTACGCCGAGCTCGGCCGCGGCGCGTCGCAGCAGTACCTGCCGTCGCTGCTGGCGCTCTGCCCCGAGCACTGGGACGGGCGGCGCAAGCTCGAGGTGTCGGAGATGATCCTGGCCGTGCTGCGGGGATTCCTGGTGGACCACCGCACGAGCGGCGATACCGAGGGCATCACCGCGGGGTTCGAGGCGCTGATCCGCGCGCTGGAGCGTGAGGAGGCGGCCGGGCCGTAGCGGTTTTGCGAACCGCGTGGTTCACTTCTGGGACGCAACCGGAGGTGCCCATGGAGATCGCGCTGTCCACCGGAACGATCGACTACCGCGACACGGGCGGGCCCGGCCCCACCGTCGTGCTGCTGCACGGGCTGCTGATGGACGGCTCGCTGTGGGACGCACCCGTCGCCGACCTGGCCGTCGATCACCGCTGCGTGGTGCCGACGCTGCCCCTCGGTGCGCACCGCCACCCGATGCACCCCGATGCCGATCTGTCCCTGCCCGCCGCGGCCCGGCTGGTCACGGAGCTGCTCGACCGGCTCGACCTGCACGACGTGACGCTCGTGGGCAACGACACCGGCGGCGCGCTCGTCCAGCTGATCATGGCGGCGGGCTGCGACCGGGTCGGACGGATCGTGCTCGCGTCCTGCGACGCGTTCGACAACTTCCCGCCCGGCCTCACCGGCCGCACGCTCCTGCTCACCGGCAAGCTCTCACCCCGGCTGTTCGGGATGTTCCTGCAGCAGCTGCGCCTGCGGCCGTTCCGGCGGCTGCCGATCACCTTCGGCTGGCTGACACGACGCGGCGACGCCACCGTCGCCGGCTGGCTGCGGCCGGTGCTCACCCGGCCGGAGATCCGGCGCGACGCCGTGCGCATGCTGCGCGCCGCCGCCGCCGACCCCGGGTTCCTGGAGGTGGCCGCCGAACGCCTGCCGGACTTCGACCGTCCGGCGCTCGTGGCGTGGGCCGTCGAGGATCGCGTGATGCCCCTCGAGCACGGCAGGCGGCTCGCGCAGCTCCTCCCCCAGGGACGGCTGGTGGAGGTGGCCGACAGCTACACGCTCATCCCGCTCGACCAACCGGCCCTGCTGGCGAGCCTGATCCGCGAGTTCACCCCCGTCCGGCCGCCGGCACCGGACCCGGAGCCCGCGGCGGCGGGGTGACGGACCGGCGCGGCCCGTCCTCGCGTTGCAGGAGGCGAGTGCGGTTCCCGATGGCAGGAAAGCCACTTTCCCGCAACGTCGTTGCGGGAAAGTGGCTTTCCTGCAACCCGGGTACCCCTACCCCAACCGCACCCGCAACGCCGCCATGAGCTCTGCGCGGTTGCCCGCCAACACCTTGCGCCGCATCCGCCCGACGTGCTGCTCCACCGTCTTGGGCGAGAGGTAGAGACGCGCGCCGATCTCGCGGTGGGTGAAGCCGTCCAGCACCAGCCTGCCGATCTCCCGTTCCCGTTCCGTGAGCAGGTCGTCGGACGGGTGTTGCGGCCGGTCCCGGCCGGTCCCGAGCAACACCCGCGCCGTGGCGGGCTCGGTGGCCAGTGCCGCGGCCGCACCGCAGAGCTGCCGCGCCTCCCACGGCCTGCCGGCGGCGGCGAGGCCGGTCGCCGCCGCGAGGACGGCGGCGGGCTCCGCGGTGTGGTCGAGCACCGCCGCCCACGCGGCCGCTGCCGCTCCGCGGACCGCGTCGAGCCCGCACAGCTCCCCGGCGAGCGACGCCACGGGGGCACCGGTCGCGATCGCCCGCTGCAGCCGCCACCAGAGCAGCACCGGCGCACACCACGACGGCGATCCGGCCGCGACGACCGTCGTGTCCATCGCGGCGGCGATGTCCTCGGCCTCGGCGGGCGCCACCACCGCGGCCGCCACGGACAGCTCGCCCCAGACGTCGAGGCGCAACACCTCGACCTCGGACCCCGCCACCACCGGGGCGGCGCGGTGCCACGCTGTGGCGAGCGCCTCCGGATCGCCGGACCGGCGCGCCAACCCGACGGCCACCACGGCGGCCAGCAGGGCGTCACGACGCATCACCGGGGCCGTTGCCGCCGCGGCGAGCGCGGCCCCGGCGTGGGTGAACCGGGCGGTGCGCAGGTCCACCCACGCCGTGAGCAGGGACCGCAGCGGCGTCGGATCCGGCCGCGCCGCGAGCATCGCCGTGGCCGCGGCGTCCGCACTGCCCGCGAGCGCCAGCTCGACGGCCAGGTCGTCCCAGCGCTCGACGGCGAACAGGTCGGCAGGGACGGTCGCCACCGCCAGCCCACGCAGCCGGCGGGCAGAGCCGAGCAGATCTCCACGCACACCGTCCAGCACGGCCGCGACGCCCTCGATCAGCACGGCGGTCCCGCGCGGCGCGGGGTCGGCGAGGCCGCTCCGGGCGCGACCGAGGTCGGTCGCGGCGACGGCGAGACGGCCGCCCAACGCCCCGAGCAGCGCGGCGTGCGCAGCGGCCGGCACCGCCGCGGCTCCCGCGTGCATCTCGGCGATGCGCCGCCAGCGGGTCGCGCCGTCGGTCAACGCGCCGTCGGCGGCGGCCGCCGCGGCGACCACGGCGGCGGCACTCCCATCCGGGTCGGCGCCAGCGGCGAGCACCCGGTCGGCGACCTCGATGGCGCGGGTGACGTCACCGTCGCGCCACGCTCGTGCGGCGCCAAGGCCCGGTTCCGGCATCGTCGTGCACACCATGGCAGTCCCCTCGGGATCGGAGCAGCCATGCTCGCCGAACCCGGGCCGGACGGATGTGGAGAAGGACACACCCGGGCCGGTGACTTGCGGCCTACGAGGTGGCGAAGCGCCCCAGCGGAAGCAGTTCGGCCAGCGCCCGGTCGAGCAGCGTGCAGTGCTCCACCGTGTACAGCATCTCCGCGATCGCGTCGGTGCCACCGGGCGGCGAGGCGTCGTCATCCGCGCACACCCCGCCGCTGTTGATCATCGAGGTGCGGGCGTCGCGCACGTCCTGCGCGCAGGTTCCGGCGATGCCGCGCGCCGCGAGGGTCCCCTCGGGGTCGTCGCGGAACGCCGCACCGGCCGCCGGGACCTGCAGCAGCTCCACCAGCAGGTCGGTCAGCGCCGACCGCGCGGCCTCCCGTTCCAGCTGCGCGGTGACGTCGAGGATGAAGGCGTTGAGATCGAACTGGCTGCTCATGAACGCTCCTGCTCGCTCGGGGTCCGGCCCCTTCGGTCCGCTGCGATGAACGGTAGGGACGGCGACGGCGCCCGCCATCCGGGGAACTACCGGGTTCGCCCGGCTTCCTGCAGGGTTCTGCCCGGTGCCGACGGCGATCGACCCGAAACCCCGCCGCGGCGGTGAACCCCGTCGCGCCCCCGTCCGTACCCCCCGAATCGGTTCGCGACTCCCCCTAGACTGCGGGCCGATCATCGAACGAACGGGCGAGGGGCCGCCATGCCGGGCAGTACCGAACGGGACCGGGCCGAGCGGGACCGGCGATGAGCGATCCCGCCGCCGACCTCGACCCGTCGGAGTTCCTGGCCCGGCTGCCACCCGCCGACTGCGCCGAGCTCACCCAGCGCGGCCGCCCACGCCGCTGGCCGGCGGGGGCATCGCTGTTCCTCGAGGGTGAGCGGTCCACGACGGTGGTGGTGGTCCTGACCGGTCGCGTCAAGGTGTTCACGCTCTCGGAGGAGGGCGAGGAGACCGTCCTCGCCGTGCGCGGGCCCGGCTCCCTGCTCGGTGAGCTCGCCGCCGTCGACGGCGCGCCCCGCTCGGCCTCGGTGGCAGCGCTCGAGCCCGTCGTGGCGCTGGTGTTCCCCGTGGGGGTGTTCGTCGACTTCCTCAGCACCCATGCGGCGGCCGCCATGGTGGTGTTGCGGCTGGTCATCGGCCGGTTGCGCGACGCGGACCGCAAGCGGGCCGAGTTCGCGGCCTACGACACGGCGGCCCGGGTGGCGCGGCGGCTCGTCGAGCTCGCCGAACGCTTCGGAGAGCCCGACGGGAACGGGGTGCGGATCACCGTGGCGCTCACCCAGGACGAGCTGGCCGGCTGGGTCGGATCCTCGCGGGAGGCCGTGGCCAAGGCGCTGCGGGCGCTGCGGGAGCGCGGGCAGCTCACTACCGGGCGGCGCACGATGACCGTGCTGGACATGGACGGCCTGCGCCGCCGCGCAGGCGAGCCGACCCCGTGACCGCCGACTCCCTGGCCGCAGGCTCCCCTGCTGCCGCGGCGCCCGCCACCGTTCCCGCGGCCGACCGCAGCGGGCGCGCCCGGCTGGCGCTGTGGACGTTCCACCTCGCGCTGCCGATGGCGGGGCTCTACCTGCTGCTCGCCGTGCCGGCGGCCGACGTCCGCATCGAGCACCACCCCACGCACTTCTGGCTGGTCATCGCGGCAGCGGCGCTCAACATCGGGTTGGCCGAGCAGGTCAACCGGGGTGCGCGGGCCCACCGCGACGCCCGCCTGACGCTCGTCGGGCTGGGGTTCCTGGCCGCGGCGCTGTTCCTGGGCCTCCACGCGTTGGCCACGCCCGGCATCCTGATCGACTCGAGCAACGGCGGGTTCGCGCTGGCGACGCCGGTGGGCCTGTTGCTCGCGGCACTGTGCAGCGCGGTGTCCACCGTCGATCTCGACGGGCCACGCGGCGCGGCCGTGCTGGCGGCCTGCCGGTGGCTGCGGTGGGTGTTGATCGCCTTCGGTGCGGTGTGGGCCGCGGTCTCGCTGTCGGGGTTGCCACCGCTGGCGAACCCCGCCGTCGGCGAGCCCGGCAGCCCCGCCCTCATCGCCATGGTCGTGGTCACCGTGCCGCTCTACGTGCTCGCGGCGGTGCGCTACTTCCGGCTCTACCGCAGGCGCCGCTCGGTCGTGCTGCTGTCGGTGCTCACCGCCGACGCGCTGCTGGCCGAGGCCATGATCGCCGTGGCGCTGGGCGTCAGCTGGCAGCTGACGTGGTGGCTGTGGCACGTGCTGATGGTGATCGCGTTCGGCTACGTCGCCTACAGTGCCTACGTCACCTACCGCCGCGAGGGCATCAGCGGTGGCCTGTTCGACGCCGTCGGCTCCGAGCAGACGCTGCGACGCGTCCGTGCGGAGTACAGCTCGGCGTTGGAGGCGCTGGTCGCGGCCGTGCAGCGGCAGGAGGCCGGTGAGCTCACAGCCCGGGAGATGACGTTGATCACCGCCGGGCTGGCCCGGCGGTTCGGGCTCTCCGAGGGCCAGACGGCCGTGCTCGGCCGCGCCGCTGCCGCGCTGCGCGACGAGCGCGAGCAGATCGGCAGGCTCGATGTGCTGGTCGCGATCGGCCACGAGTCCCGGGTGCGCCACAGCGAGCAGGACCTGCTGGGTATCGCCGTGCGCAGGCTGGCGGGCGGGTTCGGCGGCGACGGCGTCCGGGTCGGCCTGCTCACCGAAGGCACGCTGGAGTTCCCGCCGCAGCTGTGCACCGACCCGGGATGGAGCCTGGGCCCGAGCGCGGCGCGGGACCTGGAGCGGTCGCTGGGTGGCATGGCGGCGTTCGAGGTGGCCGGCACGGTGCTCGCCTGCCCGCTGTCGGTGAAGGAACGTCCGGTCGGCATGCTGCTCGCCCGCCGCTACACCGGCTTCACCGCCCGCGACCGCTCGATGATCGCGTCGCTGGCCAGCCAGCTGTCCATCGGGCTGGAGAACGCCCGCCTCTACCACCAGCTCGACGGGTTGTTCCGCCAGTACATGTCCCCCGACGTCGCGACGCAGCTGATCGCCGACCCGAGCCAGGCCGCGCTGGGCGGGGCCGTCGTCCCGGTCACGGCGGTCTTCGCGGACCTGCGCGGGTTCACCACGTTCTCGGAGCGCTCGACGCCCGAGGAGATCGTCGCGATGCTCAACCGCTACTTCGAGCAGGCCACCGAGGCGATCCTCGCCGAGGGCGGCACGGTGGTGCAGTTCGTGGGCGACGCGATGATGGCGCTGTTCAACGCGCCGGTCCGCCAGCCCGACCACGCGCTGCGAGCCGCCCGGGCCGCGCTGGCGATGCAGCGGCGGGTGGAGCACGTCGCCGAGCCGGGCTGGCCGCAGTTCCGCATCGGCATCAACACCGGTCCGGCGCTGGTGGGCAACATCGGCAGCACCGCCCTGCGCAACTTCAACGCCATGGGCGACGCGGTCAACGTCGCCGCCCGGCTGGAGTCGGTGGCCCAACCGGGGCAGGTCGTGATCGGTGAGGACACGCGCGTGCTGCTGCCGGCCTCGGCGCGCACCGAGTCGCTGGGCGTCCTTGCCGTCAAGGGACGGGAGCAGGGGGTGGGGGCGCACGTCCTGCTGGGGCTCGACTGAACCTGTCAGTTACGTCCTGGGTGTGTAGAAGTACCAGTTTGACCCCGTCGGACGACCTCTGACCCATGGGCCATTCCCAGCACTGTTGCGGCATGCCGAAGACGAGCTCGCTGCCCCGCCGCACCGCCCCCTGCACCGGGCCGTGCGCCCGCCTCTGCACGGAGGCCGGATTCGCCGCCGCCTACCAGGAACACCGCCCACGGATGATCGCCAAGGCCATGTCGATGCTCGGTGACCCCGGCCTCGCGGAGGACGCCGTGCAGGACGCGTTCCTGCGCGCCTGGTCGGCCTGCCCGACGTTCGACCCGGGCAACGGCCCACCGCTGGTGAGCTGGCTGCTGACGATCACCCGCAACATCGTGATCGACGGGGTGCGGGCGCGGGCCTCCCGACCGCAGACGGCCCCGGCCGACAGCAGCCCCGAGCCTGCCGACCGCCGGGCGGCCGTGGACGCCATCGTGCTGCGGTCGGTGCTCGTGGACGCGCTGGCGACCGTCAGCCCGGAGCACCGCGCCATCGTCGTGCAGACCGTGGTGCGCGACCGCAGCCACGCCGACGTCGCCGCCGAGCTCGGGGTGCCGGTCGGCACCGTCAAGAGCCGCGTGTTCTACGCGCTGCGCGGCATGCGTGGCGTGATCGACCAGCCGGAGGCGCTCTCCGCCTGAGCGGGGCTCAGGTGGTGGGCAGGATGCGCTCGATCTCCGCGGCCGCATCCGGACCGAACGCGTCGCGCAGCCGCTCGAGGCCGTGCGCCTGGTCCCACTCCCACTCCTGGCCGCCCTCGGTCTCCAGCACCTGCACCGCGACGAGCGCACCGAGCTGCGCGCCGCGCTCCAGGGACAGCCCGCCCGCGGTGGCCGCGAGGAATCCGGCGCGGAACGCGTCGCCGACGCCGGTGGGATCGACCTTGCCGGTCTCGGGGACGACCCCGATCTTGAGCTCACCGGTGTCCTTGCCGACGATCTGCACGCCGTGCTCGCCGAGCGTGGTGATGCGGATGTCGATGACGTCGGCCACCTGCGACTCGGTCCAGCCGGTCTTCTGCAGCAGCAGGTCCCACTCGTAGTCGTTGGTCATCAGGTAGCGGGCGCCCTCAACGAGCTTCCGGATCTCGGGGCCTTCCATCCGCGTGACCTGCTGGGAGACGTCGGCGGCGAACGGGATGCCCAGCTCGCGACACTCGGCCGTGAGCGCCACCATCGCCGACGGGTCGCTCGCGCCGATCAGCACCAGGTCCAGGCCGCGCGGTACCAGCGGTGCGAGCGTGACCTCGCCCGAGCGGGCCATCGCGCCGGTGTAGAACGAGCCGATCTGGCGCATGTCGTCGTCGGTGGTGCAGACGAAGCGTGCGGTGTGCACGTCGTTGCAGACGAGGATGGCCGAGCAGTCGACGCCGTGCGCCTCCAGCCACTGCTGGTACTCGCCGAAGTCGGCACCGACGGCGCCGACGAGCAGCGGCGACTGCCCCAGCACGCCGAGCCCGAAGGCGATGTTGGCCCCGGACCCGCCCTTGCGGATGGCCAGGTCGTCGACCAGGAAGCTCAGCGAGATCCGGTCGAGCTGATCGGCGACCAGCTGGTCGGCGAACCGCCCCGGGAAGTGCATGAGGTGGTCGGTGGCGATGGAACCGGTCACGGCGATGGGCACGGGGGGTCACCTTACCGGGTGGTGAACGCACGAACCCCGGCCGTGGAGCCGAAGCTCACAGCCGGGGTTCGGGCTTCCGGGACGATCCGGAGGAAAGCTCAGTTGAACGAGTCGCCGCAGGCGCACGAGCCGCCTGCGTTGGGGTTGTCGATCGTGAAGCCCTGCTTCTCGATGGTGTCGACGAAGTCGATCACCGCGCCCTGGAGGTACGGGGCGCTCATCCGGTCGACGCCGACCTTGAGGCCGTTGTAGTCACGGAACAGGTCGCCATCGAGCGAGCGGTCGTCGAAGAACAGCTGGTAGCGCAGGCCTGCACAGCCACCGGGCTGCACGGCGATGCGCAGGTGCATGTCATCGCGACCCTCCTGCTCGAGCAGGAGCCGAGCCTTCAGGGCGGCAGCTTCACTGAGCTCGACGCCGTGCGTCTCAGCGGGTGCCTCGGTGATGTTCTCGACGGTCATGGCTCTCCCAACAACGAGCGGGGTACTGCGTATTCCGCCGACGGCAGATCCGGCAGAAGTCTTCCTGACCCCATAGTAGGCCCCGGCGCCGGCAACGCACCCCCACCGGCGTCCGCCGCTCGTGATCCGCACCACGGATCACGAGCTCCAGCGCGCCGCCACCCGCTCGGCCAGCGCGGCGAGCGTGCCGGCCGGATCGGCCATGGAGGCTGCGACACCGCCGGCGTCGTCGGACACGGAGTAGGCGGAGTCGACACCGGCCGCCGCGGCCTCGCGCCTGCCGACGGACACCTGACCGGCAAGCACGACGCACGGCACGCCGCGCTCGGACGCCGACCGCGCAACGGCCGTGATCAGCTTGCCGCGCAGCGACTGCCAGTCGAAGCTCCCCTCGCCGGTGACGGCCAGCCCGGCGGCGTCGAGCTCGGCGTCCAGGCCGACGAGGTCGCGCACCAGTCCGGCGCCGGAGACCTGCCGCGCGCCGCAGGCCAGCAACGCCGCGCCGATCCCGCCGGCCGCGCCCGCACCCGGCTCGTCGCGGACGTCGCGCCCGAACGCCGTGGCCAGCACCTCGGCGAACCGCGCCAGCCCGGCGTCCAGGTCCGCGACGGCGGCCGGGTCGGCACCCTTCTGCGGGCCGAACACCGCGGCCGCGCCGTGCTGCCCGAGCAGCGGGTTGTCCACGTCGACCGCCGCGACGAGCTCGATCCCGTCGAGCTGCGGCAGGCCGTCGAGGCGGGTGGCGGCCGAGAGTGCCGAGCCACCGGCGGGCACCGGCACGCCGGACGCGTCGACGGGCCCGGCGCCCAGCGCGGCGAGCATGCCGGCGCCACCGTCGGTGGTGGCCGAACCGCCGAGCCCGATCACGACCGTGCTGACGCCGTCGGCCCGCGCCGCCGCCACCAGTTCCCCCACCCCGCGGCTGGTGACCGCGCGGGCGGTGGCGGGAACCCGCTGCTCGCGCGGCACCAGGTGCAGCCCGCAGGCGGCGGCCGACTCCAGGTAGGCGGTGTCCCCGATCCGCAGCCAGCGCGCCGGCACGGGAGCCCCGAAGGGCCCGGTGACCTCGAGTTCGTGCCAGGTGCCGCCCACCCCGGCGTGCAGCACGTCGACGAAACCGGTGCCGCCGTCGGCCAGCGGGAGCAGGCGGAGCTCGTCGCTCGGAGCGGCCCGTCGCCAGCCCGTTGCGATGGCCTCGGCCGCCGCCGTTGCCGTCAGTGTTCCGCCGAAGGAGTCAGGTGCCACTACCACGCGCATGGCCACCACCGTAGGGCCCGTAGGCTGCAGTGGTGAGGTTCCTGCGCCGCTCCACACCGACCACGGTCGGTGCCGAATCGTCCGATGCCACCGATGCCGCGCAGGGCCCTGCCGAGCCCAGCCGCACAGCCGGGAAGGGCCGTCCGACGCCGAAGCGCCGCGAGGCCGAGGCCAAGCGCCGTGGCCCGGCGCCGCCCCCGCCGCGCACGCAGCGTGAGGCCGCCAAGCTGGCCAGGGCCAACCGCCCGGCCAAGGAGGACCGCCGCGCCGCCGCCGCGCACCGCACGGAGCGGATGAAGGCCGGCGACGACAAGTACCTGATGCCGCGCGACCGCGGGCCCGTCAAGGCCTACGTCCGCGATGTCGTCGACTCCCGGCCGCACATCATGGGCCTGTTCATGCCGCTCGCGGTGATCGTGCTGATCTCCGTGGTGCTGCCGTTCCCGGCCGCACAGCAGTACCTGAGCCTGTTCAGCATCATCGCGCTCGCCACGATGATCATCGAGGGCATCACGCTGGGCATCACCACCACGCGCAAGGCCCGCGCCAAGTTCCCCGACGAGACGATCGGCGGGCTCGGCACCGGCTGGTACGCCTTCACCCGGGCCAGCCAGCTGCGCAGGCTGCGCATCCCGAAGCCACGCGTGGAGCGCGGCGCCAACCCCTGACCGGCGCCTGACCGCAGCGAGCTGACGCACACCATCAGTGGGTGACGCACACCGTCAACGGTGTGCGCCGGCCCCTCACGATGTGCGTCAGCTCTGCGCCGGAGCCGGCTGGGGCGGGCGTCGGCCGCGGTAGTGCCCGCTCGGGCGCATCCGCAGCGGCGCCGCCGCGTACTCCTCCAGGGCATGGGCGATCCAGCCTGCCGTGCGGGCCACGGCGAAGATCGTCTCGCCGGCGTGCGCGGGCATCCCGAACGCGACCGACAGCGCGGCGAGCGCGAGGTCGACGTTGGCCGGCAGCGCCTGGCTGCGGCTCATGATCTCCGCGATCTCCCGCGCCAGCGTCACGGCGCCACGGGCCTGTGGCAACGCCGTGAGCAGCGCGAACAACGCCTCGGCCCGCGGGTCGGCGCTCCGGTAGACCCGGTGGCCGAGCCCGGGCACCCGTTGCCCCGACCGCACGTGCTCGGCCACGACCGCGACGCTGCCCCGCTCCAGCGCGTCGAGCAGCATCCGGTGGGCCTGCTCGCTGGCGCCGCCGTGCAGCGGGCCCTCGAGCGCGCCCAGCCCCGCCGAGACCGCCGCGTACGGGTGGGCCCGCGCCGACGCCGCGACGCGCACGGCGAACGTCGACGCGGCCAGGTCGTGGTCGAGCAGCAGCACCATCGCGGCGTTGAGCACGGCCACCTCCGCGGCACCCGCGGGCCACGACGACAGTGCTGCCCACAGGCGGGCGGCCAGCGATGCGTCCGGGTCGCCCGCGCCGTCCAGCGCACCGATGCCCACGGCCGGGATGGCCCGACCGGCGGCGCACACGCTCGCGGCCGAGAGCTCGAACCGCAGCGGGTCTGCGGCTGCGGCGACGATCGTGGCCACCCGCAGCCGGTCGACCGGCCCGCAGCCTGCGGGCAGCGCACCGACGGCCGCCGCGGCCTCGGCGACGACACCGGCCGGTGCCACGAACCGCATGTCGGGCTCCCACCGGCCCGTCCAGAGCCACTCGGCAACCGTCTCGTACGGGAACCGGGCCAGCGTGACGGGGTCGGTGCCGCGGTACCAGTAGCGATCGCCGTCGATCAGGGTGATCGCGGTGGTGACGGCCGGCACACCCCCACCGGCCGGTGCACCGGCCCGGCGGCCGTCGCGGGCCAGCGCCTCGACCTCGGCGCGATCGAAGGTGGACCCGCGGCCGTTCTCGGCCGGGCTGCTGGTCAACAGGCCCCTGCTGACGTAGGCGTAGATCGTTTCCGGCTTGACCGCGAGGCGGTCGGCGACCTCGCGCGTGGTCAGTCGGTCTCGAGTCATACATTGATTCAATCAATATTGACAGCTGACGGTCAACAGCGGACAACAGACGCATGCAGACCGCATCGCCCGCGCCCGTCGAGGTGCCCCGTGGACTGAAGGGCGTGGTGGTCACCGACACCGCGCTCGGCGACGTCCGCGGCTCGGAGGGCTTCTACCACTACCGCCAGTACTCTGCCGTCGAGCTCGCGCAGACCCGCAGCTTCGAGGACGTCTGGCACCTGATGATGATCGGGGAGCTGCCCGACGCCGCGCAGCGGGCCGCGTTCACCGCCCGCACCACAGCCCTGCGCGTGCTGCCACCGGAGGTCGCCGACGCGCTGGGCGTGATCGCGCGTGGCAGCCGGGCGGCCGGGGCGCTCGACGGGCTGCGCACCGCGCTGTCGCTGCTCGGCGCCGGTCGCGGGTTCGCGCCCGTCTACGACCTGACGCCCGAGCAACGCCGCGAGGACGCGCTCGTGGCCGCCGCCGCCGTCCCGACGATGCTCACGGCGCTGTACCGCCTCGGGCAGGGCCTGGAGCCGGTGGGGCCGCGCACCGACCTGGGCTACGCGGCCAACTACCTCTACATGCTCACCGGCGAGGTTCCCGGCGCGCGCGAGACGCGCGCGATCGAGCACTACCTGATCTCGACGATCGACCACGGCTTCAACGCGTCCACGTTCACCGCGCGCGTGATCGCGTCCACCGGCGCCGACGTGGCGGCCTGCCTGGTGGGGGCCGTCGGAGCGCTCTCCGGCCCGCTGCACGGCGGCGCGCCCAGCCGGGCGCTGGACACGCTCGACGCGATCGGCAGCCCCGACAAGATCGACCCCTGGATCCGGGAGGCCGTGCTGGCGGGTGATCGCATCATGGGCTTCGGGCACGCGGTCTACCGCACGGAGGACCCGCGCTCGCGGATGCTGCGCGAGCTGGCCGAGCAGGAGTTCGGCGGGCCGCGCGTCGCGTTCGCCGTGGAGGTGGAGCGGCAGGTCGAGGCGATACTCGCCGAGCTCAAGCCCGGCCGCGAGCTGCACACCAACGTCGAGTTCTACGCAGGTGTCGTGATGGAGCTGTGCGGGGTGCCGCGGGAGATGTTCACGCCGACGTTCGCGGCGGCACGGGTGGTCGGCTGGGGCGCGAACATCCTGGAGCAGGCGGCCGACACGAAGATCATCCGGCCGGCGGCGCGGTACGTGGGACCGGCGCCGAGCCAGCCGGTGCCGGTGGTCTGACGCGCTCCATCCCGTTGGCTACTGGTCGCGCAGGCTCATCGGCCCGTAGACCTCCACCTCACCGTCGACGAGCACCACCGCGTCGACGCCGGCGTCGCGCAGCTCCGGCCAGACGTCGGAGAACCACGTCTCGGCCTCGGCCTGGTCGTCGAACTCCTCGTCGGGCCCGTCGGTCGGCGCGGCCGATGCGTCCAGATAGCGCCAGCGGAAGGTCATGACGCGACGATAGTGATCGGTCCGTCTTCCATCGAGGGCAGCGCCGTCCACGGCGTCGGTTAGCGTGCAGCGGTGATCACATTGGTGCTCGGTGGCACGCGTTCGGGCAAGTCCCGGCACGCGGAGGACCTGCTTCCCGCCGACGCACCCGTCCGCTACCTCGCCACCGCCCGTCGCGACGACGCCGACGCCGAGTGGGCGGCCCGCCTGGAGGCGCACCGCGTTCGCCGCTCCGCCGCGTGGACGACCGTGGAGGACCCCGACGTGGCGGCGCTCGTCGCTGCGGGCGGCACGCCGATGCTGGTCGACGACCTGGCCACCTGGCTCACCGGCGTGCTCGACGACGCCGATGCCTGGGAGGCGCCCACGGTGCCTGCCGAGGTCGGGCAGCGGGTGGCGGAGCTGGTGGCGGCGGTGCGGTCCGCGCCCGGCCGGGTGGTGCTGGTGTCGGCGGAGGTCGGGCTCGGGGTGGTGCCGGCGACGCGGGCCGGGCGGCTGTTCCGCGACGAGCTGGGCGCGCTCAACGCCGCGCTCGCCGCGGTGGCGGACGAGGTCGTGCTGCTGGTGGCCGGGTTGGCGCTGCGGTTGAAGTAGTGCCCGGGTGGCCCCGGGTGTGGGGGCACCGGAGGCGGCGCGGTAGGAAGGCGCCGTGGATCTCCCAGCGGTCAGCCCTCCCGACGTCGATGCCCGTCGCGCCGCCGTCGCTCGGTACGCGGAGCTCGACGCCCCGACCGCGGGGCTCGGGAAGCTGGCGGAGATCGGGGTCTGGCTGGCCGCGACGCAGGGCACCTGCCCGCCGCGCCCGCCCGCCCGACCGCGGGTGATCGTGCTGGCAGGCGATCACGGGGTCGCTGCCGCGAACGTGTCGGTGCACGCCGCGGGCACGACGTCGGCGCAGGTCGAGGCCGTGCGGGAGGCGACGGCGCCGGTCGCGGTGCTGGCGCCCGTCGCGGGCACGTCCGTGCGGGTGGTCGACATCGCCCTCGACACCGACGCACCGGAGGGCACCGCGGCCCGCTACCGGGTCCGGCGCGGCAGCGGGCGGATCGACACCGAGGACGCGCTGACCGTCGAGGAGGTGGAGCGCGCGGTCAAGGTCGGGCGCGACCTCGCCGACGAGGAGGTCGACGCCGGGGCCGACCTGCTGGTGCCGGGCTCGCTCGGGGTCGGCGCCACGACCGCAGCCGCCACGCTGGTGGCGGCGCTGACCGGCACCGAGCCGGTCGCCGTGATCGGGCGCGGCAGCGGCGTCGACGACAACGGGTGGATGCGCAAGGCCGCCGTCGTCCGCGACGCACTGCGCCGGGCCCGGCCGCACGGCCGCGACCCCCTCACGCTGCTGCGCATCGTCGGCGGGGCCGACCTGGCCGCGCTCACCGGGTTCTGCATCCAGGCCGCGCTGCGCCGCACCCCGGTGCTGATCGACGGGCTCGCCGTCGGCGCCGCCGCGCTGCTCGCCGACTCCATCGCACCCGGCTCGCGGGCCTGGTGGCAGGTGGCCCAGCGCTCCCCCGAACCCGCCATGGCCGTGGTGGTGCAGCACCTGGACCTGCAGCCGCTGCTGGAGCTCGACATCCGGCTCGGCGACGGCACGGGCGCCGCCGCGGTCGTCCCGCTGCTGGTGATGGCGGCCCGGCTGCTGGCCGAGGTCGGCACGATCAGCGTGCCGGAGCCCGAACCGGTCGCCGACACCGCCGCAGCCGCACCCGAGTGAGAGGTCTCGCGCTCGCGCTGAGCTGGCTGACCGTCCTGCCGGTGCGCACCGGCGCCCCCGACGCGCGCACCGCCGCGAACGCGATCCGGTGGGCACCGCTGGTCGGCGCGCTGCTCGGAGCGGTCGCGGGCGGGGTGCTGCTGGGCCTCACGGCGCTGGGCGTCCCCGCGCTGGTGGCGGGCCTGCTCGCCGTCGCCACGGGGGCGTTGGCCACCCGCGGCATGCACCTGGACGGGCTGGCCGACACCGCCGACGGTCTGGGCTGCTACGGCCCGCCGGAGCGCGCGCTCGCCGTCATGCGCGACGGGGGCGCGGGACCGTTCGGGGTGGTGACGCTCGTGGTCGCGGTCGGGGTGCAGGGCGCCGCGCTCGCGGTGCTGACCACGCTCCCCCCGCTGCCGGTGCTGGGCGCCGTCACGCTCGCCGCCGCGGCCGGCCGGGCCGGTTTCGCGTGGATCTGCCGCCCGGGGGTGCCGGCCGCGCGCCCCGGCGGGCTCGGTGCGACCGTCGCCGGTTCGCAGCCGTGGTGGGTGGCCGTGGCCTGGTGGCTCGTGCTCGCCGCGGCGGGCGGCGCGCTCGCCGGGGTGCGCGGGATCGTGGCGGTGGCGCTGGGTGCCGCCGTCGTGATCGGGCTGTCCTGGCACACCGCACGCCGCTTCGGCGGCATGACCGGTGACGTGCTCGGCGCGGCCTCCGAGCTCGCCGCCACCGTGGCGATGGTCGTGCTGGTGGCGTCGCCGCGCTAGGAGGGTGCTGAAGAACTCCGGCCGTAGCGAGCGGCGTCCAGGTGGTGTCATGGTAAGGCGGGCAGATGCGGCGATACCGCTGTTGTATCGACGCATCTGCCCAACGCCGCGAGGGCGCCGCCTGGGCGTCGCGCAGTAGGCCCGAGCTTTTCAGCGCGCTCCTAGGCCGGAACGACCGTGCGCATCCAGGAGTGGGTGTCGGGAGCGTCGCCGCGCTGGATGTCGGTGAGCAGCTTGCGCAGGCGCAGGGTGACGGGGCCGGGCTCGTTGCCGCCGATGCTGGTCTCGCCCCCGTGGTGCTTGACCTTGCCGATCGGCGTGATCACCGCGGCGGTGCCGCAGCCGAAGACCTCGGTGAGCGTGCCGTTGGCGCCGTTCTCCAGCCACTCCTGGCCGGAGACGCGCCGCTCGGTGACCTGGCAGCCGATCTCCTTGGCCAGCAGCAGCAGCGAGTCGCGCGTGATGCCGGCGAGGATGCTGCCCGAGAGGGTGGGCGTGACGACCTCGGTCTGGTCATCCGACCCGTAGACGAAGAACAGGTTGTTGGAACCCATCTCCTCGATCCACTTGCGCTCCTCGGCGTCGAGGTAGGCGACCTGGGCGCAGCCGTGTGCGGTGCCCTGCGCCTGCGGCAGCAGCGAGGCCGCGTAGTTGCCGCCGCACTTGGCCGTGCCGGTGCCGCCCAGCGAGCTGCGGGTGTAATCGGTGGCCAGCCAGACGTCGACGGGCTTGACGCCACCCGCGAAGTAGGGGCCTGCCGGCGAGGCGATGAGCACGAACAGGTACTCCGACGCCGGGCGCACGCCGAGCCCGACCTCGGTGGCGATCATGAACGGGCGCAGGTAGAGCGACTCCTCGCCACCGGCGGGCGGGGCCCACTCGCGGTCGGCCGTGAGCAGCTCGGTGATCGCGTCGAGGAACAGGTCATCGGGCAGCTCCGCCATCGCGAGCCGCGCGGCCGATCCGCGGAACCGGGCCGCGTTGGCCTCGGGGCGGAAGCACGCGATGGAACCGTCGGGCTGCTTGTAGGCCTTGAGTCCCTCGAAGATCTCCTGGCCGTAGTGCAGCACCATCGACGCCGGGTCGAACGACAGCGGCCCGTACGGGCCCACCGTGGCGTCGTGCCACCCCTTCTCGACACTCCAGCGGATGGTGACCATGTGGTCGGTGAAGAACCGGCCGAAGCCCGGGTCCGCGAGGATCTCCGCGCGCCGGTCGGCCGGCAACGGTGAGGGATGGGGGACCCGGGTGAACTGCGTGCTCATGCCCCAGACGGTACTGCCTACCACCGAAGATCGGACATCAGAGTTTCCGATCACCGCACATGTGACGGAACAAACGGCGGTTTTGCCACCACACAGTCCAACGCCCTGCCCCGGACATCGACGGTGACGGCGTCGTCGAGCCCGATGCCGGACGCGGTGTCGATGAGCGCCAGCGCGATACCGACCTTCGTCGTCGGCGAGAACGTGCCCGACGTGGTGACGCCGACCGGCACGCCGTCGCGCAGCACGGGCATGCCCGAGCGCGGGATGCCGCGCCCGGTGGCCCGCAGGCCGCGCAGCCGCCGGACCGGGCCGGCCGCCTTCTCCGCCAGCAGCGCCTCACGCCCCCAGAACTCGGGCTTGGCCCAGCCCACCGCCCAGCCGCTGCCGGCCTGCACCGGCGAGATGTCCACCGACAGGTCCTGGCCGTGCAGCGGGTAGCCCATCTCGGTGCGCAGCGTGTCGCGCGCCGCGAGCCCGGCCGGCTTCGCCCCCGCCGCCACGAGCGCGTCCCACACCGCCGGCGCCTCGACAGCCGGCACGAGCAGCTCGTAGCCGCGCTCGCCGGTGTAGCCGGTGCGGCAGACCCGGACGTCGCCGGAGTCGGTGAAGGCCATGTAGTCCATGCCGTCGAGCGCCGCGGCGGGCAGGACCGTGGCCACCGCGGACGGCGCCTGCGGGCCCTGCACCGCGATCACGGCGATCTCCCGGTGCCGGTCGGTGATCGTGACGCCCTCGGGTGCCGCGGCTCGCAGGAGCTCGGCGACCCGCGCCGCGTTGGCGGCGTTGGGCATGGCGAGCACCTCGTCGGGCCCGACCAGGTAGACGATCACGTCGTCGACGACGCCGCCGCTCGCTGTGCAGCACAGCGTGTACTGCGCGCTGCCGGGCTCGATCCGGTCGAGGTCGGCGGTGAAGCAGCGGTTGACGAACGCTGCCGCCCCGGGGCCCGCGATGGCCAGCTTGCCGAGGTGGCTGACGTCGAAGAGCCCGACGCTCTCCCGCACCGCCGTGTGCTCGGCCACCGTCCCGTCCGGGTACGAGATCGGCATCGACCACCCGCCGAACTCGCCCATCGTGGCGCCGAGCGCGGTGTGTCGAGCATGCAGGGGGCTGGTGAGGAGATCGTCCACGACGCTGGACGGTACAGAGGGCGCCGCTACCGCTCGCAGCAGCGCTTGAACCCGTCGCCCTCGAGCTTGATGTAGCGGTTGGTCAGGCCCTTGTAGAGGGTGCCGATCACGGCACCGACCGGCCCGTTCTGCACGATCCGCAGGTCGAGCCGCGTGCCGTCGCCATCGGGCGAGATCAGGTGCTCCCCCACCGTGCGCACGCCAGGACCCGTGGACTCCCAGATGAAGCCGCGGGCGGGGTCGATCACGGTCACCTTCCACTCCGCCTTCGGCAGCTTGGGCTGGCGCACGACCGCCCGGCTGCCCACCGCCAGCGGGCCGCTGTCGACGCGCTGCACGTCGTTGATCGACGTCGTCCAGTTCGGCCAGTCCTCCACGTCGATCAGTGCCGCGAACACGCGGCCGGGATCGGCGTCGATCGTCACCGTGTAGTGGAAATCCATGACTCCTCCAGGCGTGTACCAGTCGGTACAACGTACCATCTGGTACATGCCTGGACGCGACGATCTGCTCGCTGCCGCACTCGACTACGTCACAGCGCACGGGATCGGTGAGACGTCACTGCGCGCGCTCGCCACCGAGCTCGGCACCAGCCACCGGATGCTGATCTACCACTTCGGATCGCGGGAGGGCCTGCTCGTCGCGATCGTGCAGGCCGTCGAGCAGCAGCAGCGCGACCTGCTCGCCGCGCTGGCCACCGACCCGGACCTGCCCCCGCTGGAGCTGGGCCGCCGGTTCACCGAGCAGCTGTTCGACCCGGCGCTGTGGCCGTCGGAGCGGCTGTTCTTCGAGCTCTACGGCCAGGCGCTGCAGGGCCGCCCGCACGCGGTGGCACTGCTCGACGGCGTGGTCGAGAACTGGCTGGAACCGATCGGCGAGCTCGTGGTGCGGCTGGGCGTGCCGCCGGAACAGGCGCGGGCGCACGCGCGGCTGAGCATCGCCGTCTCGCGCGGGCTGCTGCTGGACCTGCTCGCCACCGGCGACGTCGACGGGGTGCGCGCGGCCGCGGAGGTCTACCTGCGGGTGTTCGAACCCCGCTAACGGTGCACGAACAGCGTGCAGACGATCCACGCGACGAGCAGGGTGGCCGCGGTGATCAGCACCTGCGGCAGCGGCAGCAGTACGGCGAGCCCGACGCACATCACGAGCCCGAGCACGGCGGTCCAGGCCGGCCAGCGGCGCATCGCCGCCGGTAGCCGGAGTGCGGCGAGGTTGATCACGGCGTAGTAGACGAGCAGTGAGCACGCCGAGAGCGCGATGGCCGCTGCCGGGCCGGCCAGCACCGAGACGCCGATGGCGACCAGCCCGCCCAGCACGTCGGCCCGCCACGGCGTGCCGCGCGAACCGATGGTGGCCAGCGGCCGCGGCAGCTCACCGCGGCGGGCCATCGCCAGCGTGGTGCGCGACAGCCCGACCAGCACCGTCAGCAGCGCCGAGCCGGCCGCGACGGCAGCGCCGACCCGCACCAGCACCCCGAGCGCGGGCGCGGTGCCGGCGTCGACGAGCACCACCAGCGGCGCGGTCTCGGAGGCGAGCCGGGCCGGGCCGAGGCCCACGAGCAGCGCGATCGCGACGAGCACGTAGATGGTGAACGTGATGCCCAGCGCGATGCCGATGGCCCGGCGCAGGGTCCGGGCCGGGTTGCGCACCTCCTCGCCGAGCGTGGCGATGCGCGCGTAGCCCGCGAAGGCGAAGAACAGCAGCCCGGTGGCGGTGAGCACGCCGAGCGGTCCGCCGTCGTGGGTGATCACCACCGGCTGGACCGGCTGGGCGGCGGAGGGCACCACGACGGCGCTGGTGCCCAGCAGCCCCGCGCCGACCACCACCAGCAGCACCGCGATCGTCCCGCCCACCAGCGCGTATGCGCCGCGGGCCGTCCAGCGCACACCCGCGCTGTTGAGCACGGTGGCCACGGCGACGGCGGCGAGCCCGGCCGGCACGGGGTCCGAGGGCAGCACGTAGCTGCCGAACACGCCGGCCGCCGCGGCCGCCGACGCGGACTTGCCCACGAGGAACGCGACCCCGGCGAGCCGCCCGACCCCGGGACAGAGCTGTTCCCGGCCGTAGACGAAGCCGCCGCCGCTCTCCGGGTGGGCGACGGCGAGGTCGGACGTGGAGGCCGCGTTGCAGGCCGCCACGATGCCCGCCAGCGCGACAGCCAGCAACAACCAGGCCCCGGCGGCGGCCGCAGCAGGCCCCCACACGGCGAAGACACCGGCGCCGAGCATCGCCGCCAGACCCAGCACGACGGCATCGGTCGTGCTCAGGCGGCGCTGCACGCTCGAGGACACTGCCCTACCCAAGCACCCTGGCCTGCCCGATCCGACCGCATCGCGGTGTCATTAGCATCTCGAAGCGGTCTCGCCGCGCAACGGCTTCTCGATCATCGAGATGCCGGCCACGAAAGGAAGCACCGTGTCCACCGATCTGCACCTCGGCAGCGCCTCCCCCGCCACGGCCGACACCGACGCCGTGATCGTCGGGTTGCTGCCCGCCGCCGAAGCGGGCGCGACACCCCGCCTCGCCCCCGGTGCCGAGGAGGTGGACGCCGCGTTCGACGGCGCGCTCGCCCAGCTGCTGGCCGTCACCGGTGCCACCGGCAAGGCCGACGAGGTCGTCAAGATCCCTACCCGCGGCACGATCACCGCACCGCTGCTCGTCGCGGTCGGGCTCGGCAAGCCGGATGCGGGCGATGCGCCGAGCGCCGAGCAGGTGCGCCGCGCGTCGGGCACCGCGGCGCGCGCGCTGGCGGGCACCGAGCGGGCGCTCAGCACGCTGGGCCGCATCGAACTGGCGGCGGCAGCCGAGGGCACGCTGATGGGCGCCTACACCTTCACCGCCTACCGCACGGGCAGCAACGGCCGCGCGCCCGTCGGGTCTGTCGAGCTGCTCTCCACCGACAGCGACGCAGCGGCGACGCTGCGCACCGCGGCCGCGGTCGCCACCGCCGTGCGGACCACTCGGGACCTGGTCAACACCCCGCCCAACGACCTCTACCCCGAGACCTTCGCGGCCCGCGCCCGCGAGCTGGCCGAGGCCGCCGGGATCGAGGTAGAGATCCTCGACGACGAGGCGCTCGTCGCGGGCGGGTACGGCGGCGTGTCCGGCGTCGGGCAGGGCTCGTCGCGCAAGCCGCGGCTCGTGCGCCTGCGCTACGCGGGCGGACCGTCGCCGCGGGCGAAGGTCGCGCTCGTCGGCAAGGGCGTCACGTTCGACACGGGCGGCATCTCGATCAAACCGGCGGCCGGGATGGACGCGATGACCTCCGACATGGGCGGCGCCGCAGCCGTGATCGCCACCACCGTGCTCGCCGCGCAGCTGGAACTGCCGGTCGCCGTCACCGCCACGGTGCCGATGGTCGAGAACATGCCGTCCGACTCCGCCTACCGACCCGGCGACGTGCTGCGCATGTACGGCGGCAAGACCGTCGAGGTGCTCAACACCGACGCCGAGGGCAGGCTGATCCTGGCCGACGCGATCGTCCGGGCCGCCGAGGACGGGCCCGACTACCTCGTCGAGACCTCCACGCTCACCGGCGCGCAGCAGGTCGCGCTGGGCATGCGGACCATGGGCGTGATGGGCAGCGAGCCGTTCCGCGAGCGCGTCGCCGGCCTCGCGCGCGCCACCGGCGAGGACGGCTGGGCAATGCCGTTCCCGGGGCACATCCGCGCGGAGCTGGACTCGCGGGTCGCCGACATCGCCAACGTCACCGGCAAGCGCTACGGCGGGATGCTCGTGGCCGGCACGTTCCTGGGCGAGTTCGTGCCCGCCGGCCTGTCGTGGGCGCACCTCGACATCGCCGGACCGTCGTTCCACACGGGCGGGCCCTACGGCTACACCACCAAGGGTGGCACCGGGGTGCCGGTGCGCACACTGCTCGCGGTGCTGCAGGACATCGCGGAGAACGGCTGAGGTTCGCCGGCCGCCCTCCCGCGATGGCAGGAAAGCCACTTTCCCGCAACGTCGTTGCAGGAAAGTGGCTTTCCTGCAACGACCGTCAGAGATCGCGACGCCGCGCCCGCTCCCGCAGGATGCGCTCCCGGGAGTCGTGGTCGCGCATCCGCTGCGGGTAGCCCACCAGCTGCACGTCGTAGACGGGGATGGCGAGCGAGCGCGCCAGCTTCCGGGCGGCGGCGGGGCCGCTGATGCGCCGGCGCGTCCACTCCCCCTCCTTGGCGACGAGCAGCATGGTCGTCTCCGTCACAGTGGTGCGCGGCTCGACGAAGGCCTCCACGCCCTGGTGCGCGCGCGTCCAGTCCCGAAGGTGCGACTCGTCGGCGCCCGCTGCCCCGCGCAGCACCCCTGACCTGGCCTTGCGCAGCTTCCCCAGTAGACCCATCGCGGCCACCTCCTGCCGATGACAACGCCGGAGGCGCAAGATTTTCTCCCGGACGGACCAGTTCCCGCGCGCCGCGGCCCCGGATGACAAGATGGCGTCAGCGGCGCGACCTGCCGCAGCAGCACCGGTATGGCCGACAACTTCGGTGAGGGAGTATTCACGTGCCCGAGCACAACGCGGACCTGGTCATTCTCGGCGGTGGGTCAGGCGGCTACGCCTGCGCACTGCGGGCGGCTGAGCTGGGGATGTCGGTCGTGCTGGTGGAGCGCGACAAGGTCGGCGGCACCTGCCTGCACTACGGCTGCATCCCCACCAAGGCGCTCCTGCACGCGGCCGAGGTGGCCGACAGTGCCCGCGAGGGCGCGAAGGTCGGGGTCAGGAGCTCCCTCGAGGGCATCGACATGGCCGGCGTCAACGCCTACAAGGACGGCGTGATCGCCAAGCTCTACAAGGGCCTGCAGGGGCTGGTGAAGTCCCGCAAGATCACGGTCGTCGCCGGTGACGGCAAGTTCGTCGGCCCCAACGCCGTGGTGGTGGGTGACGATCGCTACGTCGGCAAGAGCGTGGTGCTCGCCACCGGCAGCTACGCGCGCACGCTGCCCGGCCTCGACATCGGCGGCCGCGTCATCACCAGCTACGAGGCGCTGAACCTCGACTACGTCCCGAGCAAGGTCGTCATCCTCGGCGGCGGCGTCATCGGCGTCGAGTTCGCCAGCGTGTACTCCAGCTTCGGCGCCGAGGTCACCATCGTCGAGGCGCTGCCCCGGCTGGTGCCCAACGAGGACGAGTTCGCCTCCAAGCTGCTGGAACGCGCCTTCCGCCGCCGCAAGATCACGTTCAAGACCGGCGTCCGGTTCACCGGTGCGAAGCAGTCCGACGACGCCGTCACCGTGTCGCTGGAGTCGGGCGAGGAGCTCGAGGCCGACCTGCTGCTCGTGGCCGTCGGCCGCGGCCCGAACACCGCCAACGCCGGCTTCGAGGAGGCGGGCGTCACGATGGAGCGCGGCTTCGTCCTCACCGACGAGCGCCTGCGCACCAACCTCCCCGGCGTCTACGCGCTCGGCGACATCGTCCCGGGCCTGCAGCTCGCGCACCGCGGTTTCGCGCAGGGCATCTTCCTGGCCGAGGAGCTCGCCGGGTTGAAGCCCCCGGTCATCGACGAGGCCGGCATCCCGCGCGTCACCTACTGCGAGCCCGAGGTCGCCTCCGTCGGCCTCACCGAGGCGCAGGCCAAGGAGCGCTACGGCGAGATCCAGACGCTCACCTACGACCTCGCCGGCAACGGCAAGAGCCAGATCCTGCAGACGCAGGGCGCCATCAAGCTGGTCAAGTCGGGCCCAGAAGGCACCCCGGGACCGGTCGTCGGCATCCACATGGTCGGAGCGCGGGTCGGTGAGCTCATCGGCGAGGCCCAGCTGGTCTACAACTGGGACGCCCAGGCCGAGGACGTCGCCGCGCTCATCCACGCCCACCCGACCCAGAACGAAGCGTTCGGCGAAGCGCACCTCGCGCTCGCCGGCAAGCCGCTGCACAGCCACAGCTGACCGGTTCACCGGCCCGAACACGACCGCGTAGATACGAGGAGCTCCGACCCACCATGGCCTTCTCCGTCCAGATGCCCGCTCTCGGCGAGAGCGTCACCGAGGGCACCGTCACCCGCTGGCTCAAGCAGGAGGGTGACCAGGTCGAGGTCGACGAGCCCTTGCTCGAGGTCTCCACCGACAAGGTCGACACCGAGATCCCGTCTCCCGTCGCGGGGGTGCTGCAGCGGATCGTCGCGGCCGAGGACGAGACGGTCGAGGTCGGCGGCGAGCTCGCCGTCATCGGCGACGGCGACTCCGGAAGCGACTCGAGCAGCGACTCCGGCAGCGACTCGGCTCCGGCACAGGAGGCCGCCGCCCCCGAGCCGGAACCCGAGCCCGAGCCCGCTGCGGCCGCCCCCAGCGCGGCCGAGGAGCCCGCCGAGGCGCCGAAGGCGGCCACGCGTTCCACCGACTCCGGCACCGCCGTCACCATGCCGGAGCTGGGCGAGAGCGTCACCGAGGGCACCGTCACCCGCTGGCTCAAGCAGGTCGGCGATTCCGTCGCGGTCGACGAGCCGCTGCTCGAGGTCTCCACCGACAAGGTCGACACGGAGATCCCGTCGCCGATCGCCGGCACTCTGCTGGAGATCACCGCGGCCGAGGACGAGACGGTCGACGTCGGCGGCCAGCTCGCCGTCATCGGCTCGGGTGAGCCCGCCGCGAAGTCCGAGCCCCAGCCGAAGTCCGAGCCGAAGCCCGAGCCCGAGCCTGCCCCCGCGTCGAAGCCCGAGCCGAAGGCGGAGGCGGAGTCCGCCCCGACCCCGCTCCAGACCGGCGGCGCCTCCACCAACGGGTCGGCCGCACCGGCCGACTCCGCTGACCACGATGGAGGCGACGACGAGGGCGGCGA
Organism: Pseudonocardia sp. GCM10023141; assembly: GCF_042653605.1. Classification (NCBI taxonomy): domain Bacteria; kingdom Bacillati; phylum Actinomycetota; class Actinomycetes; order Pseudonocardiales; family Pseudonocardiaceae; genus Pseudonocardia; species Pseudonocardia sp. GCM10023141. Next base: position 18,223 of record NZ_JBHSIR010000086.1, on the reverse strand, counting down.
CGCACCCCGCGAGGGCGCGCCCTACGTCACGCCGCTGGTGCGCAAGCTCGCCGCGGAGAACGGTGTCGACCTCTCGGCCATCAGCGGCTCGGGCGTCGGCGGCCGGATCCGCAAGCAGGACGTCCTCGCTGCCGCGGAGGCCGCCAAGCCCACCCCGGCTCCCGAGCCGGAGCCCGCCGCGGCCCCCGCCGCGAGCGCACCGGCACCGTCGGCGCCCTCGGCTCCGGCGAAGCCCGCCGCGGGCGCGCCGCAGCCGGGCACCACGGTCAAGCTGCCGCGCCTGCGGCAGGTGATCGCGCAGCGGATGACCGAGTCGCTGCGGGTCTCGGCCCAGCTCACCACCGTGCAGCAGGTCGACATGACGCGCATCGCGAAGCTGCGCACGCGCGCCAAGGCCGAGTTCGAGCGCCGCGAGGGTGTCAAGCTCACCTTCCTGCCGTTCTTCGCCAAGGCCGCCGTCGAGGCGCTCAAGCAGTTCCCGCAGGTCAACGCCTCGATCAACGAGGAGGCGAAGGAGGTCACGTACCACGGTGCCGTGCACCTCGCGATCGCCGTCGACACCCCCCGCGGCCTGATCGTCCCGGTCATCCACGACGCCGACGAGCTCAACATCGCGGGCCTCGCCCGCAAGATCGCCGACCTCGCGGCGCGCACGCGCGACAACAAGGTCTCGCCGAACGAGCTCTCCGGCGGCACGTTCACGATCACCAACATCGGCAGCGCGGGCGCGCTGTTCGACACGCCGATCATCAACCAGCCACAGGTCGCGATCCTCGGCACCGGCATCATCACCAAGCAGCCCGCCGTCGTGCCGGGCCCGGACGGCGACGACGTCATCGCCGTTCGGTCGATGTGCTACCTGCCGATGACCTACGACCACCGCCTGGTCGACGGTGCCGACGCGGGTCGTTTCGTCAGCGCGATCAAGGCTCGGCTGGAGGAGGGCGCGTTCGAGGCCGATCTGGGTCTCTGATTCGCGAACCATCGGTGGGCGGTGCCAGGCTGCGGGTATGGATCACGCGGCCGGCATCGCCCATCTCCATGTCGAGTACCGGTTGCTCGCTGCCGCGATCGCGGCGGCACGGCCGGACGAGCCGGTCTCGAGCTGTCCCGGCTGGACGGTCGCCGATCTCGCGGCGCACGTCACCACCGTGTACCGGCACAAGACCGAGAGCATGCGCCGCGGTGAGAATCCCCGGCCATGGCCGCCTCCCGGTGGGGTCGGCACCCTCGACGACGCCTTCGCCGAGCTGATCGGCGAGTTCGCCGCCCGCCCGGCAGAGCAGCCCACCGTCACGTGGTTCACCCCCGATCAGACGGTCGGGTTCTGGATCCGGCGCATGGCCCACGAGACCGCCGTGCACCGCGTCGACGCGGAGCTGGGTGCCGATTTCCCGATCACCCCCGTCGACGAGGAGTTGGCCCTCGACGGCATCGACGAGCTGCTCCGCACCAACGTCGAGTTCGCGTTCGCGTCGTGGCCGGAGGATTTCACCGAGGTGTTCCACGGCGCCGACCCACGGCCGGTGCTCATCGATGCGGGTAGGCGGGCCTGGTGGATCACCACCGGCCCCACGGAGATCGTCGTGACCGATGCCGAGCCCGACACCGAGCCCGACACCGAGCCCGCCCGGCTCACCGGTCGGCCCGGCGAGCTCTACCGCTACCTGTGGGGCCGCCCGGGGGATGTGCGGTTCCAGGGCGGTGCAGAGCGCGCCGCGCAGTTGAGCGCCGTACTGGCCGTCGCGCTGTAGGGGCGCGCCGGCGCCGCACCCCACGGTGACGGCGGCCACAACGTGATCAGCGACGCGATTCGGTGGTCCAGCTCGCGCCCCGGTACCCCGTCCGCAAGGATCGCCCTGTGCGGGTACTCATTGCCGGTTCGTCCGGCCTGATCGGCAGTGCCCTGGTCGCCCACTTGCGGGCGGCGGGGCACGACGTCCTGCGTCTCGTCCGCCGCGAGCCGGCCGGACCTGACGAGCGGAGCTGGGATCCGCCTGCCGCACGCATCGACGAGGGCACGTTCGACGGCGTCGACGCGGTGGTGAACCTGTGCGGCGTCGGCATCGCCGACCGCCCGTGGAGCGGCGCCCGCCGCCAGCAGCTGCGTGACAGCCGCACCGTCCCCACCGAGGTGCTGGCAGCTGCGGTCGCCGACCACGGCGTCGCGGCGTTCCTGTCGGGCTCCGCCGTCGGCATCTACGGCGACGCCGGGCCCCAGGAGGTCGACGAGCGGGCCCCTTCGGGCGGCGGGTTCCTCGCCGAGCTCTGCCGGGACTGGGAGGGCTCCGCCCGCAAGGCCCAGGAGGCAGGCGCCCGGGTCGTGCTGCTGCGCAGCGGGCTGGTGCTGTCGCGCCGCGGCGGGCTGCTGGGCAGGTTGCGCCCGCTGTTCAAGGGCTTCCTCGGCGCCCGGCTGGGTCGCGGCACGCAGTACATGCCGTGGATCTCCCTGGACGACCACATCGGCGCCATCCGCTTCCTCCTGGAGCATCCCGAGGTCAGCGGCCCGGTCAACCTCACCGGCCCGCTCCCGGTCACCAACACCGAGTTCACCGCCGCGCTCGCCGCGGCCGTCAAGCGTCCCGCCGGGTTGGCGGTGCCGGCGTTCGTGCTCAAGGCCACGATGGGCGTGATGGGCGAGGAGATGCTGCTCTACAGCCAGCGCGCCGTACCCGCCGCGCTGCAGGACGCGGGATTCCCGTTCCGCCACGTGACGGTGGGTGAGGCGCTCTCCGCGGTCGTCGACCGGTGACGGTGGCAGGATGCCCGACATGATCGAGCCCGGCGCACAACCTGATCTCCAGACCCATCTCGCGCACACGGCCCGGATCTACGACTACTTCCTCGGCGGCAAGGACAACTACGCCGCCGACCGGGCCGCCGGTGATGCCACGATCGCGGCCTGGCCCGCCTCCCGCAGCGGCGCGCTCGCCAACAGGGCCTTCATGCGCCGGGCCGCCCGGTTCCTCGCCGCCGAGTGCGGCGTCACCCAGTACCTCGACATCGGCACCGGCATCCCGACCGCGCCGAACCTGCACCAGATCGCGCAGGGCGTCGCGCCCGAGTCGAGGGTGGTCTACGTCGACCACGATCCGATCGTGCTCGCGCACGCTCGTGCACTCATGGTCGGGACGCCGCAGGGCGCCACCACCTACATCCAGGCCGACCTGCGCGATCCGCGCGGCATCCTCGATGCGCCCGAGCTGCGCGCCACGCTCGACCTCGAGCGGCCGGTCGCGCTGCTGCTGCTCGCGATCGCGCACTTCGTCGAGGACGAAGCCCAGGCGATCGGCATCGTCGACGAGCTCGTGTCAGCGTTGCCGTCGGGGAGCTACCTGGCGCTGTCGACCGCCACCTCCGACTTCGATCCGGAGGGCCTCGCACTGGTGCAGGAGCAGTACCACAAGCACGGCCAGCCGCTCGCCTTCCGGACCCACGCGCAGGTGGAGCGCCTGTTCCACGGGCTGGAGCTGGTGGAGCCCCGCATCGTGCAGGCACACAAGTGGCGGCCGAACCCGTCCGATGTCGGGGCCTTCCGCGATGTCGACGTCGCGATGTACGCCGGGGTCGCCCGCAAGCCCTGAGGCTGATCCGCTACCGGAGTGCGGGGTGCAGCTGCAGGTCCAGCCCTGCGGGGGCGGCGGCCTTCTGGACCTCGTGCACGCCCACCGGCAGCGTGCCGTCGAGGGCTGCCTGCACGGCGGCGGTGACCGCGTCGAGCACCTCGGCCACCGGCACCGTGCGGCCCAGCTCCGCCGACAGCGAGGTGACGCCGACGTCGGTGAGCCCGCACGGGACGATGCGGTCGAACTCGGCCATGTCGGGGTCGACGTTGAGCGAGAACCCGTGCAGCGTGACCTTGCTCTGCACACGCACGCCGATCGCGGCGATCTTGCGCTCCTGGCGGGTGGTGTCGGCGGGCAGCCAGACGCCGCTGCGCCCGTCGACGCGACCGGCGGCGGTGAGGCCGTAGCCGTGCACGACCGCGATCAGGGCCTCCTCGAGACGGCGCACGTAGTCGACGACGTCGAGCGGCTCGGCGAGCCCGACGATCGGGTAGCCGACGAGCTGGCCGGGCCCGTGCCAGGTGATCCGCCCGCCCCGGTCGACCTCGACGACGGGTGTGCCGTCGGTCGGCCGGTCCTCTGGCTGGGTGCGCTTGCCCGCGGTGTAGACCGACGGGTGCTCGAGCAGCATGAGCACATCGGGCCCGCCGTCGAGCCGGGCGGCGGCGTTGGCGCGCTGCGCGTCCCACGCCTGCACGTAGTCGATCAAGCCGAGCACGTCGACACGCATCGGGTCGCTGCTGCGGCGGCAGGACCGGATCTCACCCGTAGCCATGGACGTCACGCTACGCGCCGGGCGATCGGCACGTCAGGCCAGCTGGGGGGCCACCTCGGCGGCGATCAGCTCGATCTGGTCGATGTCACCGATGTCGAGCAGCTGCAGGTAGATGCGCGTGATGCCGGTCTGCTCGCGCCACTGCCCCAACCGGTCGACGACCTGCGCAGGCGTGCCACCCAGGCCGTTGGTGAGCATGTCGACGGGGTCGCGGCCGATGGTCTGCGCCCGCGCGGCGACCTCGGCGTCGGTGCGTCCGACGGCGATGGTCTGCGCGGTGGAGCGCACGAGCGTCGCGGGGTCGCGGCCGATCTCGGTGCAGGCGGCGTCGGCCAGCGCGAACAGCTCGGCCACGACCTCGGGTGGGGAGAAGCCGACGTTGATCTCGGCACCGAACCGGGCGGCGAGTTGCGGCGTGCGCTTCCGGCCGTGGCCGCCGATGATCACGGGCGGGCGGGGCTGCTGCACCGGCTTGGGCAGCGCGGGCGAGTCGAGCAACGAGTAGTGCTTGCCGCTGTAGGAGAAGCGGTCACCCGGCAGCGTGCCCCACAGCCCGGTGATGATCTCGAGCTGCTCCTCGAACCGGTCGAAGCGCTCCCCCAGCGGCGGGAACGGCACGCCGTAGGCGGCGTGCTCGGCCTCGAACCAGCCGGTGCCCAGCCCGAACTCGACGCGGCCGGTGGACATCTGGTCCACCTGGGCCACCGCGACGGCGAGCAGTCCCGGCAGGCGGAAAGTGGCGGACGACACGAGCGTGCCCAACCGGATGCTCGTGGTCTCCCGCGCGAGCGCTGCGAGCGTCAACCAGGCGTCGGTCGGCCCGGGCTCACCGGACGCGGCACCCATCGCCTGGAAGTGATCCGAGCGGAAGAAAGCGTCGTAACCAGCACTTTCGGCCGCCAACGCCACCCGCAGCTGGTCGTCGTAGCTCGCGCCCTGCTGGGGTTCGGTGAAGATCCGGAGGTCCACGCAGGCGGACGCTACCCCGCCTCGGCGACGTGGGTGCAACGTGATCCGACCCCGGCGGCGGCGCGTAACCTGACAGGCGTGACGATCGCACCCGAAGGTCGCAAGCTCCTGCGCCTCGAGGTCCGCAACAGCGAGACCCCGATCGAGCGCAAGCCGCCGTGGATCCGTACCAAAGCGAAGACCGGTCCCCAGTACACCGAGCTGAAATCGCTGGTGCGCACGGGCGGCCTGCACACGGTGTGCGAGGAGGCCGGCTGTCCCAACATCTACGAGTGCTGGGAGGACCGCGAGGCCACCTTCCTCATCGGTGGTGAGCAGTGCACCCGGCGCTGCGACTTCTGCCAGATCGACACCGGCAAGCCCGCCGACCTCGACCGCGACGAGCCCCGCCGTGTCGCCGAGTCGGTGCAGCAGATGGGCCTGCGCTACTCCACCGTCACCGGCGTCGCCCGCGACGACCAGCCCGACGGCGGCGCGTGGCTCTACGCCGAGACGGTCCGGCTGATCCACGAGCTCAACCCCGGCACCGGCGTCGAGCTGCTGATCCCCGACTTCAACTCCATCGATGTGCAGCTGGGCGAGGTGTTCGACGCCCGCCCCGAGGTGCTGGCGCACAACCTCGAGACGGTGCCGCGCATCTTCAAGCGGATCCGGCCCGCGTTCCGCTACGAGCGCTCGCTCGAGGTCATCACCAAGGCGCGCGCGGCCGGGCTCGTCACGAAGTCCAACCTGATCCTGGGCATGGGCGAGACGCCCGACGAGGTCACCGACGCGCTGCACGATCTGCACGAGTCCGGCTGCGAGATCATCACGATCACCCAGTACCTGCGCCCCTCGCCGCGCCACCACCCGGTGGAGCGCTGGGTGAAGCCCGAGGAGTTCGTCGCCCACTCCGACACCGCCGAGGCCATGGGCTTCGCCGGTGTCATGGCCGGCCCGCTCGTGCGCTCGTCCTACCGGGCCGGGCGGCTCTACGCCCAGACCGTGCAGAAGCGCGGCGAGACGCTTCCCGCCGGGATGGAGCACCTCGCCACCGAGGGCGCCGCAGCGCAGGAGGCGCGCTCCCTGCTCGCCCGCCAGTAACCGTCGAGAACGACGTTGCCGTGATCAACAGGGCCATTCGATCATGACAACGTCGTTCTCGACGGATTTCAGCGGGACGGCAGGGACAGCTGCACGCCCGCATCCTCGAGTTCGGCGAGGCTGAACCGCGGGGTGATGTGCTGCGGGCAGTTCCAGTCGAACGCCTCCACCTGCACCGTGGCGATCGCCTCCACACGGCCCGACGTGCCCGGCTCGGCCAGCCGGGCCGCGAGCTCCGGGTGATCGGCGGCGTCGAGCCACCGCGCGAAGCCGAGGACCTTGAGCCGGCGCTGGTGCGGGTAGTCCATGAAGAACATGGCCATGCGGTCCTCGCCGTCGAGGTTGCCCGCGGTGACGTACTGCCGGTTGCCGCGGACGTCGGCCCAGGCGAGCGTCGCCTCGTCGAGCACGTGGACGAATCCGGGTGGCCCGCCGCGGTGCTGGATGTAGGGCCAGCCGGACTCGCTGACCGTCGCGACGTAGAACGAGTCGCGCGCGGTGATGAAGGCCGCCTCGCTCGGCCCGAGCAGATCCGCACCGGCCGGGCCGACACCCCGATCGGCGTAGGCGCGGGCGCTGCCGTGCACCTCCTGCTGGTGCCGCACGGCCGGCGTGAACGCAACCTGTCCGAACCGACTCATGTCGACCTCCTCGAAAACGGCACCGATCAGTACCGAAGCAGAACGGTACCGATCGGTTCCATCTTTGGTCAAGAGCCGGTACGGTGCGATGGTGCCCACACGCGCCAGGGAGCGGCTGCTCGACGCCGCCCGTCAACTCTTCTACGCCGAGGGCGTCCGCGCCGTCGGCGTCGATCGGCTGCTCACCGTGTCCGGCGTCGGGCGCGCATCCTTCTACCGGCACTTCGCGAGCAAGGACGATCTGGTCGCCGCGGTGCTCATCAGCGAGTCCGAGGACTACCTCGCCTGGCTGCGCTCCGTGGTCGAGGCCGGCGACGGGGATCCGCTCGCGGTGTTCGACGGGCTGGCCACCCGCTTCACGGCCACCGACTTCCGCGGCTGCGCCGCGCTCAACGCGATGGTCGAGATCGTCGAGGTCTCAGACCCCGCGTACGCGCTCGCCGCCGGCCACAAGAGGGCGGTCATCGCCTACCTCGACGGCGTGCTCGACGCCGCAGGCCACCCCGACCACGCAGCCCTCGCCGAGCAGTTCATGCAGCTCATCGACGGGGCCAACGTCACGTCGATGCGGGAGCGCACCACCGAAGCGGCCCAGCGCGCCAAGTCGATGGCCGCGTTGCTGCTCAACACCGGTACGGGTGGGGCGATCACGACACGGTTGCCCGTATCCTCGTCCCATGGCCGGTGGTAAGTCCGACAGCTCAGCCGAGAAGAAGGCTGCGCTGAAGTCTGCACAGCAGGAGAAGAAGCGGGAGAAGCGCGCCGCTTCCAAGCAGCGCCGCAAGCAGATCTGGGAGGCGTTCAAGACCCAGCGCCGCGAGGACAAGCTCCTCATCCCGCTGATGGCGGGTGCGTTCCTGCTGCCGATCGTGCTCGTGTTCGTCATCGGCCTGTTCTTCGACATGCAGTGGATCCTGCTGCCGATCGGTGTCGCGATCGGCGCGCTACTGGCCGTCACGATCTTCGGGCGCCGCGTGCAGAGCACCGTCTACGGCAAGGCCGAGGGCCAGCCGGGCGCCGCCGGATGGGCGCTGGACAACATGCGCGGCGCCTGGCGGATCACCCCGGGCGTCGCTGGCACCACCCACCTCGACGCCGTGCACCGCGTGATCGGCCGCCCCGGCATCATCCTGGTCGCCGAGGGCGCCCCGCACCGGGTCAAGTCGCTGATCGCGCAGGAGAAGAAGCGCACGGCGCGCGTCGCCGGCAGCACGCCGATCTACGACATCGTCGTCGGCAACGACGAGGGCCAGGTGCCGCTCAGCAAGCTGCAGCGCCACATCATGAAGCTCCCGCGCAACATCAGCCGCGAGCAGATGGACTCGATCGAGGCCCGGCTCGCCGCGCTCGGTTCGCGGGCCGCCGCCATGCCCAAGGGCCCGATGCCCGCCGGGGCGAAGATGCGCAGCGTGCAGCGCACGGTCAAGCGCCGCTGATCCCGGCTGCCGCTACCTGAACCTCCAGCGGGGTGACATCGCTGACGTTGAACGTCAGCGATGTCACTCCGCTGGACTTTGGGTGAGGTCCGCGTCAGGCCCGGGTGCGCACCACGATCGTGCGGGTGGCCTTGTCGTGCCAGCCGCGACCGTCCTGGTCGCGGATGACGGCCGGGATCACCAACGCGACGAGCGCGGTGCGCAGCAGCGCGCGCGGCACCCCGATCACGGCGGCCGAGTCGATCGAGGCCACCCGGATGCCCAGCACCGTCATGCCCGCGCTGGCGCCGAACACGGCCACCGGCACGGCCGTGAGCAGGAACCAGACCCCCAGCACGATCCAGGAGAACGTGGGGTTGGTGAGCGGATCGGGCCCACTGACCAACAGGCCGATCAGGTAGCCCAGCGCCCAGTCGACGGCGAGCGCGGCGAAGCGGCGACCGAACCCGGCCACCGATGTGACGCCGTCGGCGGGCAGCCCGAACGTCGCCCCGGGGTGGGCTGCGCCCGCCTCCACCTGCGGCGCAGGGCCTGCTCCGGGCAACCACGATTCACTCCAGCGGGCCATGTCTGCAGTTTAGGCGCCATGGGAGTTTCGTCCGCGGCCGTAGGCTCCCGTTAACCTCTGCGAAACGAGCGAGTGACGGACGGGCAACAACACCGCCATACCGTCGCCCTCGACTAGGAGCCGATCGAAGGAGCCGTGAGGGTGTTCAGCAACTCCGAAGAGGTTTTGGACTACATCTCGAAGGAGAAGGTCGAGTACGTCGACATCCGGTTCTGCGACCTTCCCGGCGTGATGCAGCACCTCACCGTCCCGGCGTCGGTCTTCGACCAGGACTTCATCGACAACGGGATCGCCTTCGACGGCTCGTCCGTCCGCGGGTTCCAGGCGATCAACGAGTCGGACATGGCCCTGTTCCCGGACCCTGCGACGGCTCGGCTCGACCCGTTCCGCAAGCACAAGACGCTCAACATGAACTTCTTCGTGCACGACCCGATCACGGGCGAGCCCTACAGCCGTGACCCCCGCAACGTCGCGCGCAAGGCCGAGCAGTACCTGGCCGCGTCAGGGGTGGCCGACACCTGCTTCTTCGGTGCCGAGGCCGAGTTCTACATCTTCGACTCGGTCCGCTTCGGCTCCGACCCGCACCAGCAGTACCACCACATCGACTCTGTCGAGGGCTGGTGGAACACCGGTCGCGAGGAGGCCGGCGGCAACCTGGGCTACAAGGTGCCGTTCAAGGGTGGCTACTTCCCCGTGCCGCCGGTCGACCACTACGCCGACCTGCGCGACGACATGGCCACCAACCTCACCAACGCCGGCTTCATCCTGGAGCGCGGACACCACGAGGTGGGCACCGCGGGCCAGGCCGAGATCAACTACCGGTTCAACACGCTGCTGCACTCGGCCGACGACGTCATGCTGTTCAAGTACATCATCAAGAACACCGCATGGCACGCCGGCAAGACGGTCACCTTCATGCCGAAGCCCCTCTTCGGCGACAACGGCTCGGGCATGCACGCCCACCAGTCGCTGTGGAAGGACGGCCAGCCGCTGTTCCACGACGAGAGCGGCTACGGCGGCCTGTCCGACCTCGCCCGCTTCTACATCGGCGGCATCCTGCACCACGCGCCGAGCCTGCTGGCGTTCACCAACCCCACGGTGAACTCCTACCACCGCCTGGTCCCGGGCTTCGAGGCTCCGGTCAACCTGGTCTACTCGGCCCGTAACCGCTCGGCCTGCATCCGCATCCCGCTCACGGGCAACAACCCCAAGGCCAAGCGCCTGGAGTTCCGCTGCCCCGACTCGTCGGGCAACCCGTACCTGGCGTTCTCGGCGATGATGATGGCCGGCATGGACGGCATCAAGAACAAGATCGAGCCGCCGGCCCCGGTCGACAAGGACCTCTACGAGCTCCCGCCCGAGGAGGCCAAGGACATCGCGCAGGTCCCCGGCAGCCTCGGCGAGGTCATCGACCGGCTCGAGGCCGACCACGACTACCTGCTCGAGGGTGGCGTCTTCACCCCCGACCTGATCGAGACGTGGATCGCCCACAAGCGCGACAACGAGATCGACCCGCTGCGGCTGCGGCCGCACCCGTACGAGTTCGCGCTGTACTACGACGTCTGATCCAGGTCCTCTTCGGATCTGAGCAACGCCCGTAAAACGGTGGTTGACCTGCGAGGCCGTCTTTCGACGGCTTCCTGCGTCAACCACCGTTTTTCGTTTGCCATGTGCCCCCATATGTCCCCGCTGGACGAAAGGCGTCTCTGACCAGGCAGCGACGCCCGGGGCCACCGGCAACGCCCCGCTGGCGGATAATCTGCGTGCCGCCAGCCGCAGTCCCGGACTTTCCCCGCTCGGACGAGCGACGATCCCGCGCGGGGCGCGGGCGGTTCGATCGAACTCACCCGCAGCTTCAGCCACCTCTGCACCGGAGACCACCTGCCGCGAGCGGGGACCGCCGCACGGGGCGTCCCGATCTGGAACGATGCTGCCGTGACCGATCTGCCGCTGGGCTCCAGCATCGCGGGCCTGCGGATCGAGGCCATCGCGGGGCGCGGTGGCATGGGTGTGGTCTACCGAGCGTTGGACGCCGAGCTCAACCGGCAGGTGGCGGTCAAGGTCATCGCGGTCGACCTCGCTGCCGACCCGGAGTTCCGGCAGCGGTTCCGCCGCGAGTCGCGCACGGCCGCCTCGGTCAACCACCCGAACGTCATCCCGGTCTTCCAGGCCGGCGAGGAACGCGGCCTTCTCTATCTGGCAATGCAGTATGCCGACGGCACCGACCTGCGCGAGCTCATCCGTCTGCACGGCCGGCTCGACGTCGTCCTCACCGTGTCACTGGTCGGGCAGATCGCCGCGGCACTCGACGCCGCGCATCGCCGCGACCTGGTCCACCGCGACGTCAAGCCCGCCAACATCCTCGTCACCACCGAGAACGGCGCACCGCACGTCTACCTGACCGACTTCGGGCTCACCCGCTCGATCCGCACGACCGAGCAGATCACCAGGACCGGCCTCGTCGTCGGCACCGCCGAGTACATGGCGCCCGAGCTGTTCGAGGAATACCCGGCCTCGGTGGCTTCGGACGTCTACGCGTTGGGCTGCCTGCTCTACCAGATGCTCTCCGGAGAGCTGCCGTTCAAGCGCACCGACAGCATGGCGTTGATCGCAGCGCACATGACCGCCACGCCACCTTCACTGGGCGACGCGGTGTCCGATCCCAACCTGCGAGCGGCACTCGACGCCGTGGTGTACAGGGCGATGGCGAAACGACCCGGGGATCGGTTCACGTCAGCGGGTGAGCTCGGAGCGGCGGTCGCATCCGCTGTGCAGCAGGCCCGCCCGGCGGTGCAGGAACCGCTCCCGCCCGCGTATGCACCGCCTCCGTCGGATCAGCCCAGCGACGTCGGACCGCGATACGTCGTCCCGGCCGACGCTGCACCGGCGCGGCACGCACCGCAGGCCGCGACTCCTCCCCGGTTCGACGGGGCCAATCTCGGACCGGTCAACACGCTGAACCTGCCCCGACTGACGAGACTGTCCCCGTTGGGCCGTGGCAGCGCCGCCGACGTCTTCCTCGCCTGGCACGTCGATCTCGAGAAGTGGGTGGCGGCGAAGGTCTTCCGCGCCACTCTCACCGACAAGGCGGCGGTCGAGCAGTTCCGAGCCGAGTGCCAGACCCTCGTCGGACTCCCCCGCGATCGGCACCTCATCGAGGTCCACGACGGCGACGTACTGCCCAATGGCCGCCCCTACCTCGTGACCGAGCACTGCGACAGTTCCCTGCACCAGCTGACGGCCGGCCGTGGACCGATGCCGGCAGGGCAGGTCGTCGACATCGGCATCGCGCTGTCCACGGCGCTGCAGGTGGCCCATGACGCCGGCGTCGTACACGGCACCGTGACACCGCAGAATGTCCTGCTCCGCGGCAGTGAGCCCGTGCTGGCCGACTTCACCCTGGCCGTGCTGCGCGATTACCAGGACAACGCGAACGGCAGTTCCGCGCTGGCCCACGCTGCTCCGGAGACGGTGCGCTACGACGGTGCCGTCGAGCGACCGACCGACGTCTACGGGCTGGGCTCCACGCTCTACTCGGCGCTCACCGGATCGGCGCCGTTCCCCGCCCGGCCGGGGGAAGGAGAGGCCGCGCACGCTCACCGGATCATGTACGAGCAGGCACCGCAGCCTTCGGGGGCACCGCCGTGGCTGGCCGACCTCATGCTCGCGATGCTGACCAAGGAGCCTGCTCGACGCCCCACCATGACCGCCGTGACCGCTGCCCTCACGGCAAGGGCGGCCGGCGCCGCGACACCGCCCTCGCCGTCCTACGCCGCCCCGCCCGGCGCGCCGACCTACCTGCCGCCACCCGATGCATCCTGGGCCCCAGCCGCCGCACCGCAGGGACAGCCCCGCCGAACAATGGCGACAGCCGCGACCGTCGTTCCTCGGACCGGCACCCCGGCACCAGACGTCCGCCCGGGCACGACGGCTCGCGGACCGCGCCGGATGTGGCTGCTCACCGCAGGAGCGGTCGTCCTCGCCATCCTCGGTGGAGCCGCGTACCTGCTGTCGTCACGATCGGAGCCGTCGCCCACTGCTGGGGCTGCCACCGCGAAGGCCCACATTCAACTCGCGGCCCCGATCGACCGGGGAGACACGATCGACCTGTCCTGGTCCGCCGATGCCACCCTGGACTTCGGGGTCCTGGTCGGGGAACAGGGCAAGCCGCAGGCCGACGCCATGCTGGTCGGTCGCGTCACGCACTTTTCGGTGCCCGTCCAGAAGGGCAGGCCGTACTGCTTCCGCGTGCAGGGCGTGAACCCGGCAGGCACCGTGTCGGAGAGCAACGTCGAGTCCGTTCGCGACGCGGTGTGCCGGTTCTCGGATCCCTGAGCCGACGTGTTCAGTCGTGCGGTGCCCGCAGGCCCCTGATCCCGACCGCGGCACGCACTCGCTCCGGCACCGGTCGTTTGCCCAGCTCCCGCCGGATCGACGCTGCTGCCCGCCACGCCTCACCGGTCAGCGCCGGCGGCACCTCGCTGTTCCCGGACCACACCGCGACGTCGATGCACCGGGCAATCGCGTCGAGCTCGGCCGTGGTCCCGTTGAGCACGGCGCTGGCCGGTTCGGCAGCATCGCGCACGGTCATCGCGGGGCCGGCGGCCACACCGTGATCACGAAGCCGGTCACGCGTGTCGAGCCATGCGCCGACGACACCAGCAGCGCCCGCGGCACGGCGTCGCTTGAGCCGGCGCAACAGCTTCGTGGCGGGGACGCCGAGGATCCAGGCGAGGAGTGCCGCCACGATGGCGAGACCGATGATCTGCAGTGCGGTCCACGGAGCGTTCGATGGGCCTGCCTGCGGTTGCGCGCGAGGCGCCGCGGCGGGACCGGGCTGTGTTGACGTACCGACGCCCTGCTGCGCCTGCTGGCGAGCGGCATCGGTGGCCTGCGTGGTCGGCGGTGAGTTCTGCGGGTTCTCGCGGGCCCCACCGGTCGGGTCGAGGGGAACCCAACCGACACCGGCGACGTCGACCTCGGGCCAGGCGAACGCGTCCGCGTTGTGGACGACGTAGAGCCCCGGCGAGTCCGGCTTGGGCTGCCGGAAGCCGACGACGAGCCGCGCCGGGATGCCCACGGTGCTCGCCATCAGGACGTAGGCGGTGGCGAACTGCTCGCTCGTTCCTCGATGGGTGCGGTCGAGGAAGTCCAGCAGCTGCGCGCTCCCGCTGCCGGTCGGCAGCTCGTCACCGGTGGCGATCTTGTAGTTGTCCTTGAGCCACGCCTCGAGCTTGAGCGCGGCAGCGAACGACGGCGGGGCGCCTGCCAGCGCTGTCTCCGTCGCCTTCACCACACCCGCTGGAACATCACCGACGACCAGTGACCCCGCCGCTCCCCTGACGACTGCGGCGCCGACGAGCTGGTCACGGGCAGGCTGCGGCGCCTGCCAGTGCAACGTGTACGACGTCGCGTCCGTCGTCGTGGTCTCGAGCAACGTGCCGGTGAAGGGATCCACGGCCGGGCGCAGCCCGTCGACGGACAGCGTCCGCAACTGCGTCGGCAACCACGGCCCGGCGGCAGCGGAGCCGAGGGTGATCTCGGCCTGGAACGTCCGTTTCGCCACCGTCACGGCCGGATCGGCGTCGAGCTCGGCACCGAGCGGGCGGTAGGTCGCGCTGCTGGTCCAGCCGGCGCCGTCGAATCCGTCAAGGACGATCTGTGGCCATCGATCGACCGGCGCATCGGTCCGGGCGGTGAAGACGACCGCACCGGGCTTGTCCAGACGCCCACCGATCTCCGACAGCGGACTCACCGCTCCGGACGGCACCGCAGCGACCTCGAACTTGTCGTGCACCGAGTAGGCGGGCAGGTGCAGCGGATCTGCCGACGCGAGACCCCACGCCCCCAGCACCGCAACCAGCGCGACCGGGACGACGAGCACCAGGGCGTCGATCAGCCGGCGACCGGTCCACCGCGCCGCGGTGCCGCGCCGCCCTGCGGCCAGCACCAGCGCGCCTGCCGCCGCGTACCCCGCGGCCAGCCCCACAGCCTGCCAACCCGACGCCGCCCGGAACACCTGCGACAGCCCGACCACAGCGAGGCTGGGGAGCAAGGTCACCAGCGGCGCGAATCCGCGGCGAAGCCATTCCAGACCGATGACTCCGGCGAGAAGTGCCAGCAACGGGACGAACGCGAGCAGGGCGGCATCCGGGCGAGCGGGGAACGTCGACTCGAGCGTGTGCAGCCATCCGTGCAGAGCGCCGTCGAGAACGGGCAGCGCCGCGGTCCCCCACGGAAGGTGGGGAAGGCAGAGCACAACGAGCCCGACCGCAGCTCCGAGGATGAGGCCGAGTATCGGTCGGACCGCGGCGAGCCGGGCGTGTTTGAGCGCGAGGAGATCGATCGCCGCCACCGGGACGACTACCGCAAGAACCGGGAGCAGCAGTGCCGTCGTCGCAAAGACAGGACTGAAGGCGAGGCCGGCGAAGAACGCCGCGAGCAGGACGCCGACGCCGGCGAGTCGTGAGGTCATCGTGCCCCTGCCGCGTTCCAGGTCCGGAGTGCCGTCGCAGCGTCTCCGGCTCGGACGACGAGGGTTCCGTCGTGTTCGCGGCGGACGTCGGTCGCCGAGAGGTCGAACAGCACGCTCTGCCCGAACCGACGCGCGGCGAGGCGCACGTCGGCGGGATCGGCGCCGCCCACGTAGGCGAACCAGCCGTCGCCGCGGCGTCCGCTCATGCGCGCGACATCGAGCGCGACATCGGCGGTGTCGTCCTGCACGACCTGGCACAGCTCGTCGAGCAGCCGGCGAGCCCCGGACGCACCGCCGCCGGTGTCGAGGCGGAGGCCCGCGGTGGTGCAGAGTCGCGAGGGACGGTCCTGCTCGCACGACTCCCACAGGATCGATGCTGCGATCTCGACCGCCTCCTCGAACGCAGCGGGCGTCAGCATGCGCGAGCGGGTGTCGAGCAGGACGACGCACCAGGGCTGCGCGGGATCGACGTACTCGCGGACCATCAACTGACCGGTCCGCGCGGTCGCCTTCCAGTGCAGATGCCGCAGCTCGTCCCCGACGACGTAGTCGCGCAGTGATCGCAGGTCCATCGATCCGCGGACCGGGATCGGCAGCGATTCGCCCTCGTGGTGGTGGCGCGAGCGTCCGGCCGGAGACAGGCGCACCGGGTGGCGGCGCGGGTACACCCACAGCTCGGCCACCTGACCGATATCCCCTCGGGCGCGCGCGAGCCCGAGCAGGTCGGACCGTTCGACCGACAGCGGACCGACGGCGATGCGGCCTCGTTTCCCTGTCGGGAGGTCGTAGCGATACCGCGCCGAGCCACCTGCCGGGAGCGCCCGCACCGGAACCTCCCGCACCTCACCGCCGACGACGTCGAGCGCCAGGAATGCCGGCTGCCGGACCGCGGAGTCGTTGCCGACCACCAGCTCAGCGACGGCCGGTGCGCCGCGTTGCACGCGGTCGGGATGCACGGCGCGAGTGACGGCCGGGCGCAACCGGCCCAGGATCGGCACCACGGCGACGACAAGCGCACCCACTGCGCAACCGGCCAGCGCGCGGAGTAGCGGCATACCCAGCAGCAGCCCGAGTGCATACAGCCCGACGGCGCAGGCCAGCACCGTGATCCCTCGACGCGTCGGGCGCACGTCAGGCGCCGGCAGCGATCGGGACCGACGTCGAGGCGAGCACCTCGGCCAGCACATCGGCGGTTGACTGGCGGTTGAGCTCCGCCTCCGGCGTGAGGATCAGGCGGTGCTCGATCACGGCGTGCGCGACGGCCTTCACGTCGTCCGGGGTGACGAACCGACGCCCGTCGATCGCGGCGGCCGCGCGGGCCGCGCGGATCAGTGCGACGCTGCCTCGCGGGCTGGCGCCGTAGCGGATCGCCGGGTGCGTGCGGGTCGCCGCGGCCACCCGGACCGCGTACGACGCGATCTGCGGATCGACGTGCAGCTTCTGGACAGTGGCGATGATCTGCTCCAGCGCGGCCAGGTCGAGAACCGGTTGCAGCTGGTCCGGGTCGACACCTGCCGAGTCCCCCATGATCACGCGGACCTCGGCGTCGTGATCCGGGTAGCCGACGTTGACGCGCATCATGAACCGGTCGAGCTGCGCCTCGGGCAGGCGGTAGGTGCCGTCGAGCTCGATCGGGTTCTGGGTGGCGACGACGAGGAACGGGCGCGGGACCTCGTGCTGGATCGAGTCGACGGTCACCTTGCGCTCCGCCATCACCTCCAGCAGGGCCGACTGCGTCTTCGGCGTGCCACGGTTGATCTCGTCGGCGAGGACGACATTGGCGAAGATCCCGCCGGGGTGGAACTCGAATGAGCTGCTGCCCTGGTGGTAGACCATCACGCCGGTGATGTCACCGGGCATCAGGTCCGGGGTGAACTGGATCCGGTTCCACTTCCCACCGATGCTGCGGGCAAGGCTGCGGGCAAGGCTCGTCTTGCCGAGCCCCGGCACGTCCTCGATGAGGAGGTGGCCCTCGGCGAAGAGCGCCACCACGGCCAGGCGAACCACCTCGGGCTTGCCCTGGATGACGCGCTGGACGTTGTCGGCGAGGAGGCGGTAGGCGGTGCTGGGGTCGGGGGTGGAGTTCACACTGTTCCCTTCCTATTCTGCCGGCATGGGGAAACTAACGGTATTACTGGTTGACGACAGACCAGATGCCGCAGTAATTGTTCCCGCCACCCTGTAAGTAGTGGTCGGGGCCAGTCCGGTCCCATTAGATTTACTCAATCCCGAAAAGGTTGCCTCCTGAGGTGCGCCAGTTCCGGAACATTTCCCCGACCAGCTTCCCTTATTTCTAATATCCATCAATGGGCCAGTTCCTCCATCCGCGGCCAGACTCACATCGCCACCAGTCCCAGTGCAATGAAACACGACTTTCGCAGTAGTAGAACTAGTTGCAGATCCTGAATCCAAGACAATTCCCGGCTTACAGAAAACAGCGGTAGACAACGTTGTTGTCGCGACTGATCCTTGTGCGCTATCCCTGCCACCGATCGGCCTCGTCAAGGCCCGAATCTGATAGTTGATGATCGGGATGCATGCGTTGCCAGGATCCTGGAAGCTCGTGCCGACCAAGGTCTTCACGAAAGCAACAGCCCCGGGGCCGCTTGCAATGAGCTCATACCCGACCAATTGGCCGCCCCTAAGCTTGTTGTTTAACCTTCTTGTTTCGTCCCGGTCGTGACCGTTGTGTCTGGTTTGGTGGTCTTTC
>NZ_JBHSIR010000085.1:0-53299 GCF_042653605.1 Pseudonocardia sp. GCM10023141 | reverse complement strand
GGCATAAAAAACCAATTCATGAAAAAGCTCGACACACTGTTGAGTTCTCAAAAGACACCCGCACACCATCCACCACCGTTAAGCAGTGAGCCGGGGCATGTCCACTACTGTACACCCACCAGATCCAAGCGGATCCGAGGGGCCCGAGTAGCTCACCAGCTGGGCCTGTTGACCGGGCCCCTTAGGGGCTTCGTTCTGTCCGGCGCCTCGCTGACAAGAAGAAAGTTACGCGACCCGTTTTCGGCACTGAACACCGCCCCCTGCATGGTGCGCGGCGATGCCTGTGCTAGGCGATCATCACCGCAGGTCGGGCCACATACGGCGTCAGGGCAACGGCTCGATCTCCACGCCGGACAGGTCCATTCCCGCGTACCGCACGGCGTCGCCCGTGACGAGCGGCCAGCCGCGATCGCGGGCGCAGAGCACCGCATGGGCGTCGGCGAGGTCGCCGCCGACGCCGCCGACGGCACGGGCCCGGGACGCGGTCAGCTCGTCGATGACGGTGGCGGGCAGCCGCAGCAGCACCTCGAGCACCGGGTGGTGCTTGTCCCGCAGGAGTGACCAGGCGGCCGCGGCGGACGTGGCGGGCACGGCGAGGACGAGTCCCTCCTCGACGGCGGTCCACACCAGCGCCGCGGCGTAGACGGACGCACCGGAGGCGAACCCGACGACCGCCGACGCGTCCAGTACCCGGCCACCGATCACCGTGCGCCTCCCGGCCCCGCGGGCAGCACTGCGGAGAGGACTCCAGCAACAGCGGTGGACGCGATGGCGACAGTCACGCCGAGACGATGCCCAGATCGCGCCGGACGGTTTCGAGCACCTCGGTGGGCGGGCGGCCGCCGAGCACCCGCTCCAGCTCCGCGAGCGAGCGGGCGCGAGACAGCTGGGTGCGCAACGCCTGCGCGACGAACGCCGACAGGCTCTCCGCGGCTCCGGCCGCCACCGCCTCGCGCGCATCCTCGAGCAGCTCCGGCGGCAAGCTCACCGTCACCCTCTCCGCAGTCATACCGCGAGGGTAGTTCAGTACTACTGCGCAGGCCAGCGGGCTGGCGCAAGACCACCCTCAGGAACCACCACGCACCGCCCGGCGCAGCCGCGGGAGGCGTTCGGACAGCGTGCGCTCGGCCCCGTGCGGCGTGGGCCGGTAGTAGTCCTTCCCGACGAGCCCATCGGGCGGGTACTGCTGGGCCAGCACGCCGTCGGCATGGTTGTGCGGATACCGGTAGCCCACCGCGTTGCCGAGCTTCTCGGCGCCGGCGTAGTGGCCGTCGCGCAGGTGCGCAGGCACCGCACCCGCCATCCCCGCGCGCACGTCGCTCATCGCCTCGTCGATGCCGACGATCACCGCGTTGGACTTCGGTGCCGTGGCCAGGTGCAGCGTGACCTGGGCCAGCGCGAGCCGGCACTCCGGCAGCCCGACGAGCTGCACCACCTGCGCCGCGGCCGCCGCTGCCGGGAGCGCGGTGGGGTCGGCCAGCCCGATGTCCTCGCTGGCGTGCACCATCAGCCGGCGGGCGATGAACCGCGGGTCCTCCCCCGCCACGAGCATCCGCGCCAGGTAGTGCAGCGCGGCGTCGGGATCCGAACCACGGATCGACTTGATGAACGCGCTGATCACGTCGTAGTGCTGATCGCCCGCACGGTCGTAGCGCACGGTGGCCTCGGTGACGGCCCGCTCGACGGCCTCCACATCGATCACCGTGGCGCCCGTGCCCAGCACGCCGTCGGCCGCCGCCTCCAGCGCCGTCAGCGCCCGGCGGGCATCACCGCCGGCGAGCCGGACGATGGCCTCGAGCGCCTCGGCGTCCAGCTCGACCGCGCCGTCGAGACCCCGCTGGTCGGTGACCGCGCGCAGCAGCAGCGCGCGCACGTCCTCCTCGGTGAGCGACTGCAGCTGCAGGATCAGCGAGCGCGACAGCAGCGGAGCCACCACCGAGAACGACGGGTTCTCCGTGGTGGCGGCGACGAGCAGCACCAGCCGGTCCTCGACGGCGCCCAGCAGCGCGTCCTGCTGCGTCTTGGAGAACCGGTGCACCTCGTCGATGAACAGCACCGTCTGCTGATCGTGGTAATCGCGGCGGCGGCGGGCGTCGTCGATGACCGCACGCAGCTCCTTCACCCCCGACGAGAGCGCCGAGAGCGCGACGAAGTGCCGCGAGCCGACGCCGGCCAGCAGCCGCGCGATCGTGGTCTTGCCCGTGCCGGGTGGTCCGTAGAGCAGCACCGACGCCGCCGCGCCACCCTCGACGAGCCGCCGCAGCGGTGCGCCCGCCCGCAGCAGGTGGGCCTGCCCGACCACCTCGTCGACGGTGCGCGGGCGCATGCGCACCGCCAGCGGTGCCGTGGCACGCGCCTGCTGCGGGGCGGGTGCGGACTCCGGCTCGTCGAGCTCGAACAGACCATCGGTACTCATCGCCACCCAGCGTCTCACCGGGCACCGACATCGGCCGAATCGCCCACGACCGTCGGGCCGACGTGGGACGCTGTGCGGGATCGAAAAGGAGCCCGCGATGTCGCTGTCGTGGCCCAGCCACCTCCTCACCCTCGAGGAGTGGGATGCGCTTCCCGAGGACTCGGCGCTGCGTCTGGAGCTCGTGGAGGGTGTCCTGGTGACGTCGCCGAAGCCGTTGTCGTGGCACCAGAAGGCCGCGACCCGGCTGAGCTACCGGATCGACGAGCAGCTGCCCGACGAGATCACGGCCCTCGAGGAGGTCGACGTCCTCGTCACGGTGGAACCGCCGACGATCAGGAATCCGGACGTCCTCGTCACCCGCACCGACCTGTACCTGACCAACCCGCAGCGGTACCGGGCACTCGATGTCCTGCTCGCCGTCGAGATCCTCTCCGCCGGCACCCGGCGCGTCGATCGCGTGCTCAAGTTCTCCGAGTACGCCGAAGCGGGCATCCCCCAGTACTGGATCATCGACATCGGCCGACCCACCACGCTGCTCGCCTACCGCCTCGACGGCGACACCTACCGGTTGTCGGGCGAGTACAGCGGCCACGCCGCCCTCGACGTCGCGGGCCACCCGGTGGCTCTCGACCTGGACGCGCTCATCCGACGCCGCTGAGGGCGGAAGCGAGCCCGTCGCGCGCCGCCACAGTGACGGCCGGCGGCTTGCCCTGCTACGCCCGCGCTGACTCTCGCGCCGACGCCGAGGCCGACGAATCATCTCGACCTGGATAGAATGTCCACCATGTTGCCGGACTGGGCCCAGCCGCACGTCCCCGTCTGCGCGGCGATCGCAGCCCTGTTCACCCCGCACGCGGAGGTGGCGCTGCATGATCTGGGGACCGAGCGGATCGTCGCGCTCTGGAACCCGATCTCCGGCCGCGCGGTGGGCGAGGACTCCCTGCTCGCCGAGCTGCCCGGATCTCCCGACGACACCCCGGTGCTGGGCCCCTACGCGAAGGTGCTTCCCGACGGGAGCGCGTGCACGTCGGTCAGCGCGGTGCTCACCGACGACCGCGGCCGACCGCGGGGCCTGCTGTGCATCAACGTCGACCGCTCGCCGCTGGACCGGATCGCCGAGCTGGCCACCGCACTGCTCTCGGCCCGCACCGAACGCCCGGCCGCCCTGTTCGAGCGCGACTGGCGCGAGCAGCTGACCCTGCGGGTCCAGGAGCTGTGCCGCGACCGCGGCGTGGAGCGCTCCCGCCTCGACCGCACCGCGCGCCGCGACGTGATCGCCGTGCTCGACGCCGAGGGCCTGTTCGCGGTCCGGCACGCGGCCGAGCTGGCCGCACAGGCACTCGGCGTGTCGCGCGCCACCGTCTACGCGCTGCTCAAGGAGACCCGTTCATGATCGCCGCACCGCTGCCGGACTTCCGCCTGGAGCGCTACTTCTCGCGGTGGGAGTTCGCCGCCACCCATCACCTCACGGCCTCGGACGCGGAGACGCTGACGATCCGGGAGCTGCTGGCGCTGGGCACCGACGCCGACCGGGCGGAGTTCGACGAGTTGGGGCTGGGCTACACCGAGACCTGGGGCGGCGCGCGCCTGCGCGCCGCGATCGCCCGCACCTACTCCGGCTGCTCCCCTGCCGACGTGCTCGTCTTCGCCGGCGCGGAGGAGGCGATCTTCTGGACGATGCAGCTACTCGCCGAGCCCGGCCGGCACGTCGTCGTGACGGTGCCCAACTACCAGGCGATGGAGACCATCCCGCGGGCCGCGGGCGCCGACGTCAGCGGGGTGCTGCTCGATGCCGCCGACGGCTGGCGCCTGGATCTCGACGCGGTCCGGGCCGCGCTGCGTCCAGACACCGCGATCGTCGCCGTCAACTTCCCGAACAACCCGACCGGCGCCGTCCCCGACCAGCAGACGTGGCGCGCGCTGGTGGAGCTGTGCACCGAGCGCGGCATCCGGCTGGTGTCCGACGAGGTCTACCGCGGCATCGAGCTCGATCCGGCCCACACGCTGCCCCAGGCCGCGGACCTCTCCCCGACGGCCGCGTCGATCAACGTGATGTCGAAGTCCTACGGGCTGCCGGGGTTGCGGATCGGCTGGGTCGCCTGCCGGGACCACGCCGTGCTGGAGCGGCTGGAGCGCCACAAGCACTACACGTCGATCTGCAGCGCGGGACCGAGCGAGCTGCTCGCCGCGATCGCGCTGGACGCCGGTGCGTGGATCCACGAGCGCAACCGCGGCATCATCGCGGCGAACCTGCCGCTCGTCGAGGCGTTCTTCGCCCGCCACGCCGACCTGTTCGACTGGTCCCAGCCCGACGGCGGGTGCGTCGCGTTCCCCCGCTACCGCGGCGCCGAGGGGGTGGAGGCGTTCTGCCGCGACCTGGTCGAGCAGGCGGGTGTGCTGCTGCTGCCGGCGAGCATCTACGCGTCCGACCTCGCCGCCGGACCCGTCGATCGGTTCCGGATCGGCCTGGGCCGTCGCGACCCGGCACCCGCGCTGGCCGCGTTCGAGCAGTTCCTGACCACGCGCCGACCCGTCCGGTGACGGGTTCGATGACGGGGCCGACGACGGGGCCCCTCGTGCTCGGTCCCGACGCGATCGTCGCTGCCGGCCGCGGTCGACGCCGTGGCGGCCGCGTTCCGGGCGCTCGCCGCCGACGCACTGGTCGTCGCCGTCGGGGCCGACAGCCCCGGCGAGCGCGAGTGTGACACCGCCGTGCTGGAGCGGGCCACGGCGGTGGTCGCCGACGACCGTCAGCAGTCCCGGCAGGTCGGTGAGCTGCAGCACGCCACGTCACCGCTCGAGATCCGCGAGCTCGGCGACATCGTGGCCCGGCCCGGTACGGCGCCACCGTCGGGGATCCGGCTGTGCGACCTCACCGGGCTCGGCGCGCACGACGCCGCCGTGGCGGCGATCGTCATCGGGGCTGGTTGAGCACCTGCTGGGCGAGCTCGAGCCGGGAGTCGTCGAACAGCACGAGCCGCGCCGTCGCCACCCACGTGTCGGCGGCCCGCAGCGCCGTCAGCGCCTGACGGATCGCATCCTGCACCGGCCAGCCGTAGACCCCGGCCGAGATGAGCGGGAACGCCACCGTCGCGGCGCCGAGCACGTCGGCCACACGCAGCGACGCGACGTAGCAGGAGCGCAGCAGCGCCGAGCGGTCGCTGTCGGCCGCGTACACCGGACCGACGGTGTGGATCACCCAGCGCGCCGGGAGCCGGCCCGCTGTGGTGGCCACCGCCTGCCCGGTGGGGAGGCCGTCGCGCAGCGGCCCGGCCCGCAGCTCGCGGCAGGCCGCCAGTACCTCGGGGCCGCCGACCCGGTGGATGGCCCCGTCCACGCCGGCCCCGCCGAGCAGTCCCGAGTTGGCCGCGTTGACGATGGCGTCGACGTGCCGCTCGGTGATGTCGCCTGCCACGAGCTCGATCTGCATGGACACACCTCAGCATGCGACGGCGGGTCCCGGTCGGGTGATGCCCGACGCGGGAACCACCGGCAGGCGCGGCGGGTCACGGGCACGACGCGGGCACGACGTAGGGTCGCCCCGTGCGGCAGATCCTCGAACTGCTGGAGCGCGACGCCCAGCTCAGCCACGACACGATCGCGACGATGACCGGCATCCCGGTCGCCGACGTCAGCGCGGCCATCGCCGCGTGGGAGGCGTCGGGCGCGATCCGGCGCTACCGCGCGGTGGTCGACTGGGACGCCGTCGACGAGGACCCCACGAGCGAGACCGTCACCGCGTTCATCGACGTGGCACTCGCCCCGGCCCGCGGTGTCGGGTTCGACGACGTCGCCGACCGGATCGCCCGGTTCCCGGAGGTGCGCAGCGTCTACCTCGTCTCGGGCAGCCACGACCTGCGGTGCACCGTCACCGGCCGCACGATCCGCGCGGTGTCGGACTTCGTCTCGCAGAAGCTCTCGACGATCGACCGCGTGCAGTCGACCGCCACCCACTTCGTGCTCAAGACCTACAAGCGCGACGGCGACGCGTTCGGTGCGCCGGAGCCCGACCACCGGCTGCGGGTGACGCCGTGAAGGCCCTCAACAGCGTCATCGCGGCCTGCCCGCCCTCGGGGATCCGCCGGTTCTTCGACATCGCCGCGGAGATGGAGGACGTCATCTCCCTCGGGGTCGGCGAGCCCGACTTCGTCACGCCGTGGCGGGTGCGCGAGGCCGGCATCTACGCGCTGGAGCACGGCTACACCACCTACACGTCCAATGCGGGGCTGCCGAAGCTGCGCGAGCTGATCTGCGACGACCTCGCCAAGCGCTACGGGGCCGACTACGCGCCCGTCGACGAGTGCCTGATCACCACCGGGGTGTCGGAGGGGCTCGACCTGGCGCTGCGGGTGCTGCTCAACCCCGGCGACGAGGTGATCGTGCCGGAGCCCTGCTACGTGGCCTACGAGCCGTGCGTCGCGTTCGCGGGCGGCACCCCGGTGCGGGTGCCCACCCGGTGGGAGGACGGCTTCGCCATCGACGCCGATGTCGTCGCGGCCGCGATCACGCCCCGGACGAAGGCGATCCTCATCGGGTCGCCCGCGAACCCGACCGGCGCCGTCCAGCCGCGGGCGGCGCTCGAGGCGCTGGTGCGCCTGGCCGAGCAGCACGACCTGTACCTGATCTCCGACGAGATCTACGACCGGCTCACCTACACCGGCACCCACACCTGCCTCGGCACGCTGCCCGGGGCCCGGGAGCGCACGATCCTGCTCGGCGGGTTCTCCAAGGCCCACGCCATGACGGGCTGGCGCGTCGGCTGGATCTGCGCGCCCGCGCCCGTGGCCGAGCTGTGCGTGCGCGTGCACCAGTACACGATGCTGTGCGCGCCGCACGTGTCGCAGCTCGCCGCCGTCGAGGCCCTCTCGGGTCCCGACGACGACGTCGAGGAGATGATCGCCGACTACGACCGGCGCCGTCGCGTCTTCGTCAAGGGCCTGCGCGAGACGGGGCTGGACTGCCCGGAGCCGGGCGGGGCGTTCTACGCGTTCCCGTCGATCCGCTCGTCCGGGTTGGACTCGGAGACCTTCGCCGAGCGGCTGCTGCACGCCGAGCACGTCGCCGTGGTGCCGGGCAGCGTCTTCGGGCCGTCGGGTGAGGGGCACGTCCGGTGCTCGTACGCCACCGCGCTGCCCCAGCTCGAGGAGGCGCTGGTGCGCATCGACCGGTTCCTCCGCTCGCTATGAGGTCCGTCTGACACCCAGTAGTCGGACGTCAACGCAGCGCAGGTTTCCCACGCCGTTCACAAGGAGGCAAAGCGCGGCAGCCAGGCTCTACGAGCATGAACAGCTGCCCGCTCTGCGCCCTGCCCCACACCCCGACCGATGCCGCCGGCCTGCACTGGAGCAGCCAGCACGAGTCCGACGGCACCATCACGTGGATCTGCCCCACGTGCACCCGCGCCCAGCTCTGGCTGATCGAGGCGCAGATGGTCGTGGCGTCAGCCACCGCTCCGGCCGCCCCCGCCCCGCTGCGCTCGGCGGCCTGACCGGGCTCACGGCCGACGCGCACCCCGTCAGGTCTGCGGTCGGCGCACCAGCTCCGAGACCAGGCCCTGCACGATCACCGGGCCGAGGTCGCCACCGCGGCGCACCAGCCACGGCACACCCTTGAGCACGAGCCACGCCGCCCGCTGCGCCGGCGTCACGGTCCGACCGCCCGCGCACTGCAGGCTGACGGGCTCGACCACGGCGAACCCGGCCCCGCCGAGCAACCCGGCGAACCCCGCCGCGAGCAGCCGGTGCCCGCGCTCGGACGGGTGCAGCCGGTCGACGGCCCACGTCTCCCGCTCGTAGCTCCCCGCCATCGTGTGCAGGTCGAGCACCCCGACACCGCCGGGATGGGCCGATGCGACCGTGTCGACCACGGTGTTGAGGGCCGCGATGCGCCGCAGCAGGGCCTGGCGCAGCAGGGTCGGGAGCCGGAACACCCGCGTGTGATCGTGGTAGCGCAACATCAGCACGTACGCACCCGCGGCCCGCAGCGCGTCGACGATCGCGAACCAGTCGGCCAGCATCCGCGCCGGATCGAAGTCCGAGCGCAGCGTGTCGTTCATCCCCACCGACAGCACCACGACGTCCGGCGCCGCCGCCAGCGCCAGCGGCAGTTGCTCGTGGCGCACATGAGCGACCCGCGCGCCGGTGCGCGCCGGGTTGAGCAGCGTGCACGGCCCCAGCGCTTGGGCGAGCAGCACGGGGAATCCGCGCCAGCGGCCACCGGGCACCGGGTCGCCGAGCCCGACGGGCGTCGAGTCGCCCAGCGTCACCAGGGTGTCGACGCGGCGGCTGTACCGCTCGTCCTCGGGCGACGGCGTGCGGGCGGGACGGGGGCGCGCGACGGCGGGGGCACTGGCCAGCTCGGTCACACCGACACGATCACCGACGCGGGCTCACCTGCGGTGATCGCCCGGTGACGTGTTGAGGGCAGCTCGGGGAACGCTCGGGGCGCACCGCCGTGACCGGGCTGTGGGATCTGAACACCGGGATCGCCGGTTCAGGCCACCGATCGGAAGGCCGGGTACACCGGCAGCCTGTTGGGCGAATCCGGGAACCGGGCGGCGAGCGCGGCCGCCACGGCGTGTCCCAGCTCGGCCGTTGCCGGGCGCCCGTCCTGCGCGGCCACCGCGAGCTGGCGCCAGTAGTGCGCCAGCGCCGTGCTGATCCGCGGGGTGCGCGTCGGGTCCGCGCCGACGAGCTCGTCGCGCTCGTGGATGCGCGGCAGCATCGTCCAGGTGCAGAGCCAGACCCAGAGCAGCTGGGCGTCGAGCAGCCGCTGCTCCAGGCGACCGGACTCGTCGAGATCGGGCCAGACCGCGGCGATCTCGTTGCGCCAGGCCTCGAGCATCGACTCCGCCATGCCGGGCGGCAGCGCGAAGCTGGCCTCGCAGCCCGGGAAGGGGACCCGGAAGTACGCGGCGTCGAGCGCGACGTCGCGGAAGCAGCCCCACTCGAAGTCGACGAACCGCACGCCGCGGCTCGTCACCAGGTTGTTGTCGGGGCAGGTGTCCGACGGGCTGAACGCGCGGTAGCGCGTGCCACCCAGCAGGCGGGCGGTCTCGCGCGCCTCCGCACCGGCGGCGGCCGACGCGTGCACGCCCAGCTCGGTGCTCAGCAGCGACGGGACCTCGGCGAACGCCGCCCGAGCGTCCTCGGCCATCGGATCGCGCCACGCGCGTTCACCGAGCCTGCGCAGCAGTGCCCCGAAGTCGTTCTCCCGCCCGGCC
The DNA here is from genome assembly GCF_042653605.1 of Pseudonocardia sp. GCM10023141. Taxonomy (NCBI): domain Bacteria; kingdom Bacillati; phylum Actinomycetota; class Actinomycetes; order Pseudonocardiales; family Pseudonocardiaceae; genus Pseudonocardia; species Pseudonocardia sp. GCM10023141. Next base: position 43,661 of record NZ_JBHSIR010000085.1, on the reverse strand, counting down.
GTGGCCGCCTGCATCCGGCCCAGTGCACGCGCCCAGCTGACCAGGGTGCGCTGGGCGGAGGCCGCATCGGGACCGAACAGCTTGTCGGCCAGCGTCGAGCTGCGTCCGAGGTCCTCGAGCACCAGGAGGCGGGCCTGCGGGTCGTGGGCCAGCAGCGCCGGGCTGGGCCGGGACTCCGCGGGCAGCGCCGTGAACAGCTGGCAGCTGGCCACCTCGTAGTGGAACGGATCGGGGCGGTCGGGCTCCGGGGGCGTCAGGTAGTGCTTGACGACGAGCGTGCGCGGGAGCGAGAACGGGTTGCGCGCCACGCGTGCGCGAGCGACAACCGACCGGACGCTGCCGCCGAGGTCCTCCGGATCGGCCAGCACGACGCTGGCCCCCGCTCGGCGGGTGAGCAACCGCTCGGCCGCAGCCAGCGCAGCGAGCACCGGCCTGGGAAAACTGCCCAGGTCCCGAACCATTGTGAGGGACACTACCCCGCAGACAGCGGGCGTAACCCCCGCCTCCGGTCCGCGGCGCGGCGCGACAGCAGCAGCACCCCCACAGCAGCGATGACGATGCCGGCGAGGTTGACGACCAGTTGCAGCGCCGACCCGCCCGCCTCCGCCCAGCGACCCTCCACCACCGCCACCGACGCGAACGCCGCGGCCGGCACGGTGGTGACCGAGATGAACACCCCGACCAGCGACGCCGACTTGGCCGACGTCATCGCCAGCACCCCGGCCGCACCGGCCAGCAGCGCCACGATGAACGAGAACGGACCGACCTTGTAGATGAAGTCGACCTGGTCGAGGTGATCGAGGGCTCCAGTGGCGAGCAGCCCGGTGGCGTCGAACAGCAGCGCGGCACCGGCCGTCACGGCCATCGCCAGCGGGAACCCGACCCCGATCGCCACGGCGCCCCGCCGCAGCAGGTCACCGCGGCGCAGCACCAGCCCGACGGCAACGGCGGCGAGCGGCCCGAACTCCGGACCGAGCACCATCGCGCCCACGACCGTGACGGACGAGTTCGTGATGGCCCCGATCGCCGCGAGCAGGCAGGCGATCGTCAGGAAGGCCTGGAAGCTGAACGACAGGCGCGACTCCTCGCCCGTGCGGGCGACCAGCTCGTCCCAGATCACCGCGTCGGACGGATCGCCCGGCGCAGCCTCCTCGGCGGCGTCGGCGGCGTCCGACAGCGAGGTGTCGATCGTTTCGAGGGTGATGCCGCCGGCCCGGTCGATGCCGAGCCCGCACAGCTGCTCGAGCACGGCGTCGACCGCCTCGCGCGTGATGTCGGCCTCCACCACGTCGCCGACCGGTTGCAGGGCGACGCCCGGCAGCACCGTGACATGGGTGGCGCCCGGCTCGCCGAGCAGCAGATCCCGGACCGCGCCGGTGGACTCGATCGGCGCGATCACTCTCATGTGCAGCACGTGGCTGCCGGCTCAGCTCGCCGGGGTTGCCGCGGCCGCGGGTGCCGCTGCCGGCTTCGGCGGCGCGGCGTCGACGCCCGCCTCCTTGCGCTGCGCCGCCGTGATCGGCGCGGGAGCGGAGGTGAGAGGGTCGAACCCGCCGCCCGACTTCGGGAAGGCGATCACGTCACGCAGCGAGTCGGCGCCGGTCAGCAGCATGCAGATGCGGTCCCAACCGAAGGCGATGCCGCCGTGCGGCGGCGGCCCGTAGGCGAACGCGTCGAGCAGGAAGCCGAACTTCTCGCGCTGCTCGGCCTCGTCCATGCCCAGCAGCGCGAACACCCGCTCCTGCACGTCGGAGCGGTGGATACGGATGGACCCGCCACCGATCTCGTTGCCGTTGCAGACGATGTCGTAGGCGAAGGCCAGCGCCTGGTCGGGCGCCTCCTCGAAGCGGTTCATCCAGTCCCCGTTGGGCGAGGTGAACGGGTGGTGGACCGCGGTCCACCCCAGCTCGTTGCCCTTGTCGTCGCGGATGCGCTCGAACATGGGTGCGTCGACGATCCAGACGAACGACCACGCGTTCTCGTCGATCAGGCCGCAGCGCTTGGCGATCTCGCCCCGGGCCGCACCCAGCAGCGCGCGGGCGTCGGACGGGTGGCCCGCCGCGAAGAAGATGCAGTCGCCGGGGTTGGCGCCGGTGGCCTTGGCGAGCCCGTCGCGCTCGGCGTCGGAGAGGTTCTTGGCGACGGGGCCGCCGAGCTCACCCTCCTGGTTGATGGTGACGTACGCCAGACCGCGGGCGCCGCGCTGCTTGGCCCACTCCTGCCAGGCGTCGAACTGGCGGCGCGGCTGGTCGGCGCCGCCGGGCATGACCACCGCACCGACGTACGGCGCCTGGAACACGCGGAACGGCGTGCTCGCGAAATACTCGGTGAGCTCGGTGAGCTCGATCGCGAAGCGCAGGTCGGGCTTGTCGGAGCCGTAGCGGGCCATCGACTCGGTGTAGGTGAGGCGCGCGATCGGCCGCGGGATCTCGTGGCCGATCAGCTCCTTCCACAGCGCGGCGGTGACCGTCTCGCCGAGCTCGATGATGTCGTCCTGCTCGACGAAGCTCATCTCGATGTCGAGCTGGGTGAACTCCGGCTGCCGGTCGGCGCGGAAGTCCTCGTCGCGGTAGCAGCGCGCGATCTGGTAGTACCGCTCGGTGCCTGCCACCATCAGCAGCTGCTTGAACAGCTGCGGGCTCTGCGGCAGCGCGTACCAGGAGCCGGGCTTGAGCCGGGCGGGCACCAGGAAGTCGCGAGCACCCTCGGGGGTGGACCGGGTGAGCGTGGGCGTCTCGACCTCGACGAAGTCGCGGTCGTGCAGCACCGTGCGCGCCACGCGGTTGGCCTCGCTGCGCAGGCGCAGTGCGGCCGCGGGCCCGCTGCGGCGCAGGTCGAGGTAGCGGTGCTTGAGGCGGATCTCCTCGCCGACCTCGCTGTACTCACCGATCGGGAACGGCAGCGGGGCCGACTCCGACAGCACGTTCAGCTCCGTCACCGTGACCTCGATGGCCCCGGTGGCGATGTCGGTGTTCTCGTTGCCGGCCGGACGGGCGACGACCTCGCCGATGACCTGCACGCAGAACTCGGCGCGCAGCCGGTGGGCGCGCTCGGCCATCTCGCCCTCGCGGAAGACCACCTGCGCCGACCCGGAGGCGTCGCGCAGGTCGATGAAGATCACGCCACCGTGATCGCGGCGGCGCGCCACCCACCCGGCGAGAGTGACGGTCTGTCCGGCGTGCTCGGCACGCAAGGTGCCGACGGGGTGGGTGCGCATCACCGGGCGAGGTTATCTGTCGACCGTCGGCGGGCTACAACAGGCTCAGCTGCTCGGCCACCGGGGCCGGTGGCGGTGGGGCCTCGATCTGTGACGCCGGGAACGCGCGCACCATCCCACCGGCCAGCCCGTGGCGGCGCAGCAACGGGCGGGCCCGCGCTGCCAACGCCGACCGGTAGGACGGATCGACGTACGCGCCACGCCGGTAGAGCTGCGCGTAGCGCTCCACGAGCTCCGGGTGTTCGCGCTCGAGCCACTGCAGGAACCACTCGCGCGTGCCGGGCCGCAGGTGCAGGGCCATCACGGTGGCACCGGTGGCACCCGCCGCCGCGATCTGCGCGAGCAGCGCGTCGAGCGCCTCCTCGCTGTCGGTGAGCAGCGGCAGGACCGGTGCGACCATCACCCCGCACGGCAGGCCCGCGTCGGTGATGCGACGGATCATGTCCAGCCGGGCGGCCGGCGGCGGGGTGCCCGGTTCGAGCAGCGCCTGCAGTGGCCGGTCGAGCAGCGCGAGCGACACCCCGAGCCCGACCGGCACATCCCGGGCCGCCGCGACCAGCTCCGGGATGTCGCGGGTGAGCACGGTGCCCTTCGTGAGGACCGACAGTGGCGTGCCCGATCGCGCCAGCGCCCCGATGATGCCGGGCATCAGGCGGTAGCGACCCTCCGCGCGCTGGTAGGGATCGGTGTTGGTGCCCATGGCCACGGGCTCACGCCCCCACCCGGGACGGCGCACCTCACGCTCGAGCACCCGGGCGACGTTGACCTTGACGACGATCTGGCTGTCGAAATCCGCGCCGGCGTCCATGTCGAGGTAGGTGTGGGTGTTGCGGGCGAAGCAGTTGTGGCTGACCACGCCCTCGGCGATGAAGTCGCCCGTGCCCGTGGTGATGTCGTACATCGCCATCTCGACGCCGAGCGGGCGCACGTCGACCACGGCGAGCTCGGCACCGCCCATCACGGCCGCGCCGTCGAGATCGCGGTGCCGGCTCACGGCGGGATCGGCGACCTGCAGCAGGCGCAGGTAGGCCCGCAGGCCACCGTGCAACCGGACGGTGGTGGCGGGACCCGTGCCCGGCTCGACGGCGAACCGGAAACCCAGCCGGTGCAGCGCGCCCGCCACCCGGCCGACGATCTCGTGCGAGGGGTGGCTGATGCGCAGCTCGCCGCGGGCGGCGTCGCCGCGGGCGTCGACCAGCCCGCCGAGGAACCCGGCACACCAGTCCTCCCCCGGCTCGAGCGGCCAGCGCACGACGTCGGCGACCGGCGCGATGCTCCCGCGCTGCGGCGGCGCGATGCGCCCGACGTGCCCGCCACCACCACCGAGGCCGCCCGCATGCGCTCCGACCGGCAGATCGACGATGTGCTGCGCGGCGTCGGCCAGGAAATGGTGGGCGCGGCCGAGCGCCTCGAGCTCCAGGTGCGGCGAGGGGAAGCTGTGCTCGCCGCCGTCGCCGCGGACGAGGCCGCACAGGTAGCCCTGCCGGTACGCGGCGGTGTGGGTGCGCCCGGCCGGACCGGCCGCCATCGGGCCCGGCCCGACGAGTGCGCTGCCCGGGTGCAGCCGCGGGCGCCTGCCCGACCGGCACCACCCGCCACCGACGTGGCGCCACCCCTGCTCGGTGAGAAAGCGGTGCTCGGCGCTCGCGATCAGCTCGGTGCCGCCTGCGAGCCGCACGGCCAGCGCGGGCTTCACCGTGGACCAGTGGGCCAGGACCGTGGTGCGCACGTAGCGGCGGCGACCGTCGACCTTCTCGGTGCCCATCACCGCATCGCCGACGCGCAGCCGGGAGATCGGCCGGGTGCGCCCGTCGGCCAGCAGCACCCGGGTTGTCGGACCCAGGCAGTAGACACAGGCGTGCGAGCAACCCCGGTAGGGGTTGACGGTCCAGCTGAACGGCATCGAGGAGGCGGCGGGCACCTTGTTGAGCGCCGACTTCGCCTCCACCTCGTGGAACACCGTGCCGGCGAACTCCGGGGTGCGCACCGATCGCAGCAGCCCGCGCAGCCCCGGCAACGCCGTGTCCGGCCCCACGCCCTCGGCCTGCACCTGCTGTCCGCTCCATCGCATGCGGTAGAGTCGAACACATGTTCGAGTCAGCGGCAAGCTTTTTCGCAGCAGATGCGCCAGGCTGTCCCCATGACGGTGACGGTGGTTGTCATGGGTCCCAGCGGTGTCGGGAAGAGCGTCGTCGCGGCCGAACTGATCACGCGCACGGGCTGGGCGTTCGTCGAGGGCGACGATCTGCACACCGATGCCAACCGCGCCAAGATGGCCGCGGGCCACCCGCTCACCGACGACGACCGCTGGCCGTGGCTGCGGCGCATCGCGGAGTGGATCGGCGTGCAGGAGGCGGCCGGACTCAGTGCCGTCGTCACGTGTTCGGCGCTGCGTCACGTCTACCGTGAGCTGCTGTGCACCGATCACCCGACGGTGTGGTTCGCCCACCTCACCGCGCCCACCGAGGAGATCGCCGACCGGATCGGCCACCGCCACGGCCACTACATGCCGGCCGCGCTGCTCGACAGCCAGCTGGCCACGTTGGAGCCGCTCACGGCCGATGAGCCGGGTTCGGCGATCGACGCCACCGGCACGCCCGACGAGATCGCCGAGCGGCTGCTGGCCCAGCTCCCGCAGCCGGCCGCCGACCACTGACGTCATCACCCGGTCGGGCGACGGCCACCTCACGCCCACCACCGGGCGCATTGACAGGATGGGTGCGTGCGCGACGACGGGGCGGGCGGCCCGCCCGATCCGGAACGGCCGAACCCCGCGCGCCCCTCAGCACGGCTGCCCGATCCCGGACGACCCGATCCCGGACGACCCGATCCCGGACGACACCGGCACGGCAGGCCGGGCACCACGCCGCCCACGCCGGCGATGGGCTGGCCCGCCGTCCCACCCCGGGGAGGGGGTTCCCGCCACTCCCGGGTGGCCGCGCCCGGGCACGGGCGCCCCAGTGAGAGGCAGGCCAGTGAGAGCCGGTCCGGCCCGCCCGCCGCGCCCGGGTCGCCCCTGCCGTCGCCGGTCCGCGACGGCGCCTTCGGCCCCACCGCCGGCACGCCGCATCCCGCGGGATCCCTGGTCACCACCGCGGGGCCGTCGCACGCCGCCGACCCGACGGACGTCGCCCCCCGGGCCCAGCCCATCGGACCGCCGTCCAGCGTGGACGCGTGGCCGAGCACGGCCGCCCGGGTCGAGGAACCGGCAGCCGCCGTAGTACCCGATCCCACTGCTGGCCACGGGCACGCCCATGCGCACCAGCCGGCCCGCCCGGCCGGTCGGCGGGTCCGCGTGCTCATCGCCGCACTGCTGGTGCCCTGCGGGATCGCCGCGCTGATCGGGCTGGTGCTGCTGTGGCCGGGGAACAACCGCCACGGTGCGCCCGTGGGCACGGAGACACCGGTGCACGCGGCGGTGATCGCCACGAGCGTCGCCGACTGCTCGCCGGGATCGGGTGATGGCAGGTGCATGGCGGTCGGGGTGCGGTCCACCGACGGCCCGCTGCCGGGCGGCGAGGTCTCGCTGATCGTGCCCGTGGAGCCCAGCACGCCCCGGTTCGCGGTCGGCGACCAGGTGGTGCTCGCCTGGAGCGGCGCCGACCCCAACGACCCCGGCTCGTACCGGATCGCCGACTTCCAGCGCGGCACACCCCTGATCTGGCTGGCCGCGCTGTTCGCCGCGGCGGTGCTGGTGCTGGGCCGCTGGCGAGGGCTGGCCGCGCTCGTCGCGCTGGCGCTGAGCTTCGCCGTGCTGCTGCTGTTCGTGCTCCCCGCGATCCTCGCCGGCAGCAACCCGCTCGCGGTGGCCGTCGTCGGGGCCTGCCTGATCATGTTCGCGGTGCTGTACCTGACCCACGGGTTCTCGGCGCGCACCTCCACGGCGGTGCTGGGCACGCTCGCCTCGCTCGCCCTGATCGGCGTGCTGGGCACGGCGTTCTCGGCGGCGACCCGGCTGACCGGGATCGACGACACGGTCGGCAACCTCATCGCCGCGCTGGGTGGGGGCATCGACGCGCGCGGCCTGCTGCTGGCCGGGATCGTCATCGGCGCGCTCGGTGTGCTCGACGACGTCACGGTCACGCAGACCAGCGCCGTCTGGGAGCTGCGCCGGGCCAACCCCGACATGGGCGCGCGGGCGCTGTTCACCTCGGCCATGCGGATCGGGCGCGACCACGTCTCGTCCGCGGTGAACACGCTGGTGCTGGCCTACGCGGGAGCGTCGCTGCCGCTGATGCTGATCTTCAGCTTGTCCGGACGCGGCCTGAGCGACGTCGTGACCACCCAGGAGGTGGCCACCGAGATCGTCCGCACGTTGGTGGGCAGCATCGGGCTGGTGGCCTCGGTGCCGATCACCACCGCGCTCGCGGCGGTGGTGGCGAGCCGGGAGACCCCCGAGTCGCTACGGGTCTGAGCCGTTACGGGTCTGAGCCGTTACGGGTCTGGTGGCGCTACGCGTCTGGTGAGCGTCGTCGACCGACGAGGCTCGCCTCGCCGTCACCCTCGGTATGGGCGAGCACCTCCAGGTCGGCGAAGGCCGCCGGCAGCTCCCCCGCGGGCGCCCGGAACCGCCCGGGCTCCTCACCCACCTCCGACAACACGGTGATCACCAGCAGGCCCCCGGGTGCGAGGGCCGACCGCAACGCCGGGTAGAGCGCGGGATCGCGGAACCGCTGGCACACCACGACGTCGTAGGGGCCGGCGCAATCGGGGGGCAGGCCGAGGTCGAGGTCGTGGTGCCACCACCGCACGGCGTCCCCGGCAGCGGCAGCCGCGGCGGCGAGGCCCGCACCCGAGACGTCGACGGCATCGACGGTGAACCCGTGCCCCGCGAGCCACCGGGAGACACCGCCCCGCCCGCACGCGACGTCGAGGGCCCGGCCACCGGCGGGCAGCAGCGCCTCGCGGCCCCGCAGCGCGTCCGGCGGCATGGCGGCGACGTCGACGACCGCCGCGTGGCGACGGTCCCAGCGGACGCGGGCCGCGTCGCTCACGGGGCGATCATGTGGCGAGCGCCGCCAACAGCTCGTCGACGGCCTTGTCCAGCTCGACGGAGCGCTGCTCCCCCGACACCATGTCCTTGATGCCGATCGTGCCGGCCTCGATGTCGCGGTCACCGAGCACCAGCGTGTAGCGGGCACCGGACCGGTCGGCGGACTTCATGGCGCCCTTGAGCCCGCGCCCGCCGTAGGACAGGTCGACGCGCACACCGGCGGTGCGCAGCGCCGCCGCCACCATGACGAGCACGCGACGGGCACCGTCGCCCAGCGGCACCCCGAACACCTCGCACCGGGCCTCCGACCAGGTGGTGACGCCCTCGGCGCGGCAGGCGAGCAGCGTGCGGTCCACCCCGATCCCGAAGCCGATGCCCGAGAGCTCCTGGCCACCGAGCAGGCCCATCAGCCCGTCGTAGCGGCCGCCGCCGCCGATGGCGGACTGCGCGCCCAGTCCGTCGTGGACGAACTCGAACGTGGTCTTCGTGTAGTAGTCCAGGCCGCGGACCAGGCGTGGGTTCTCCATGTAGGCGACGCCGATGTCGTCGAGGTGCGCGAGCACCGCGGTGTGGTGCTCCGCTGATGCCGGTGAGAGGTGATCGCGCAGCAGGGGCGCATCGGCTACCAGCTCGCGCACCTCGGGACGCTTGTCGTCGAGCACGCGCAGGGGGTTGATCCGCGCGCGCTCACGGGTGCGCTCGTCGAGCGGCAGCCCGGCGAGGAACTCGCGCAGCAGCTCCCCGTACGCGGGCCGGCAGTCGGCGTCGCCGAGCGAGCTGATCTCCAGCCGGTAGTTGCTCAGACCGAGCGCGCGGAAGCCCTCGTCGGCGATGGCGACGACCTCGGCGTCGAGTGCCGGGTCGTCGACGCCGATGGCCTCGATACCCACCTGCTGCAGCTGCCGGTAGCGGCCGGCCTGCGGGCGCTCGTAGCGGAAGAACGGGCCGCCGTAGCGCAGCTTGACGGGCAGGCCCGCGCGGTCGAGCCCGTGCTCGATCACCGAGCGGACGACACCTGCGGTGCCCTCCGGTCGCAGCGAGACCGAGCGGTCGCCGCGGTCGTTGAAGGTGTACATCTCCTTGCTGACGACGTCGGTGGACTCGCCGACGCCCCGCTGGTAGAGCGCCGTGTCCTCGAAGACCGGCAGCTCGATCAGCCCGTAGCCGGCACGGGCGGCGGCCGCGTGCAACGTGTCCTTGACGTGCTCGAACCCCGCGGAATCGGGCGGGAAGTACTCGGGGATGCCCTTCGGGGCGGCGTAGGAGACGGGCTTCTCGCTCATGGTGGCCTTCTTACCGGCGGGCTGCTCGGGTGGCGCGGGGGCGGGAGTGGGTGCGGTCACAGTCCCCGCCCGGGTGCCGGGGTGCCGAGGTCCTGCAGGTACGGGTTGGACGACCGCTCCCGTCCGATGGTGGTGGTGGGGCCGTGGCCGGGCAGGACGACGGCGGAGTCGTCGCGGACCAGCAGCCGGTCACGCAGGCTCGCGAGCATCTGGGCGTGGTCGCCGCCGGGCAGGTCGGTGCGCCCGATCGACCCGGCGAACAGCGTGTCACCGGCGAGGATCACCTCGATGCCCTCGTCGGTGGCGGTGGTGAAGACGACGGAGCCGCGGGTGTGGCCCGGGGTGTGATCGACGCGCAGCGTCAGCCCGGCGAGCTCCAGATCGGCACCGTCGGTGAGCTCGCGCACCTCGCGGGGCTCGCGCAGCTCCATCCGGCCACCGAAGAACGCCGCCGCGTCCTGCGACAGGCCCTTCATCGGGTCGGCGAGCATCTCGCGGTCCTCGGGATGGATCCAGGCCGGGACGTCATGGCCGTCGCAGACCGGCGACACGCTGAAGGTGTGGTCGAAGTGACCATGGGTCAGCAACACCGCCACCGGACTCAGGCGGTGCTGGGCGAGCAGCTCCTCCAGGGGCTCGACGGCGTCCTGGCCGGGATCGACCACCACGCACGCCTCCCCCGGACCTGCTGCCACCACATAGCAGTTGGTCTGGAACGAACCGGCCGGAAAACCTGCGACGAGCACGCACAGAGGGTAGCCGTGGCGCGCACCCCGTTCACGGCCCCTCCGGGTCCTCTCAGGATCGCTGGTTATCCTGCGGCCGATCGGGCGAAGGCGAGGGAGTGCGTGGTGGCGACGAACCAGATGCGGCGTGAGGCGGCCAAGCGGAAGCTGGAGAGGCAGCAGCAGCGCAGGGTGCAACAGGCCAAGCGCCGGCAGCGGACCGCGATCATCGCGTCGGTGTCCGTGGTCGTGGTGGTGGTCATCGGTCTCATCGTGCTGACGAACCTGCCCAGCAGCGCACCGCCGCCTGCGGCAGCGCCGTCCACCGCGGCACCGTCCACGGACGCCCCTTCCACGGCCACCCCCGTGACGCCCGCGTCGATCCCCACGGCGATCACCGCGCTCCCGAAGCGGGCGACGCCGCTGGCGCCGACCGTGAGCTGCACCTACAAGCCCGGTGGGACAGCAGCCAAGCCGGTGCAGCCGCCGGCGGGCACCGACATCAGCACCGTCGGCACCGTCGCGATGAACCTGCAGACCAGTGCGGGGGCCATCCCGCTGACGCTGGACCGCTCGCTCGCGCCGTGCACCGTCAACAGCATCGTGAGCCTCGCGCAGCAGGGCTACTTCACCAACTCGCCGTGCCACCGGCTCACCACCGACCCGGGGCTGCAGGTGCTGCAGTGCGGTGACCCGAGCGGCACCGGTTCCGGCGGCCCCGGCTACACCGTTCCCGACGAGTTCTACCCCGAGATGGCCTACGGCCGCGGAATCCTCGCGATGGCCAACACGGGCCAGCCCGACAGCGGCGGCGGCCAGTTCTTCATGATCTACGGCGACGCCCAGCTGCCCAAGCAGTACACCGTCTTCGGCTCGATCAGCCCCGAGGGCCTGCAGGTCATCGACACGATCGCGAAGGCGGGCCACGACGGCTCCTTCGACGCGCAGGCCGGCGGCGGCAAGCCGATCACCCCCGTCATCATCCAGACGGCCACCCTGAGCTGATCCCGCCTGAGCTGATCCCGACCCGGATGACCCGCCCACGCGGCGCGGCCGTGCTCGCTCTCGCGGGCGCGGCCGCCCTGCTGGTGTCCTGCTCCGGCCCCACCGCTGCGGCCGGCCCGCCGCTGGGCCAGCGGGTGCACGTCGAGCAGGGCGACGTCGTCGGGCTCGACGACGCCGGGACGCTGCGGTTCCAGGGCATCCCGTACGCGGCGCCGCCGGTCGGGGCGTTGCGCTGGGTCGCCCCCCAGCCCCCGGCCACCTGGGCGCAACCGCTGGAGGCCACCGCGCCGGGCGCGCGCTGCGCCCAGCTCGCCGCCCCTGCGGGCGTCGCACACGCCACAGCCGCGAGCAACGCCGAGGACTGCCTGACCCTCAACGTCACCACCCCGGCCACCACGACGGCGAACTCGAAGCTGCCGGTGCTGGTGTGGCTGCACGGCGGCGGGTTCAACGCAGGCGCCGGGAGCGACACCGATCCGCGCCGGCTCGCCGCGGCCGGCCCCCTCGTGGTCGTCACCGTCAACTACCGGCTGGGGATCTTCGGGTTCCTCGGGCTGCCCGGCCTGGCCGACTCCGGGTCGTTCGGGCTGCTGGACCAGCAGGCGGCGTTGCGCTGGGTGCAGCGCAACATCGCCTCCTTCGGCGGTGACCCGCGGGCCGTGACGCTCGCCGGGGAGTCCGCGGGCGCCGACAGCGTCTGCGCGCAGCTGGCGTCACCCGGCGCGGCCGGGCTCGTGTCCCGCGCCGTCCTGCAGAGCGGCGGCTGCAGCGGCGGCAACCTCGTCGACGTGATCCGGCCCGGCACCGGACCGCTGGGCGACACCTGGAAACCACTGCCGCTCGTCGAGTCCGCAGGTAGCACCGCAGCGGGCGCGCTCGGCTGCCCCGACCCGGCCACCGCGCTGAGCTGCCTACGAGCGCTGCCGCCCGACCGGATCGTCGGCGGCGCGGGTGTCTACTGGAGCCCGGCCACCGGCACGGCGACGTTGCCGCGCCGCCCGTCCGACGTCGTGGCCGACGGTGGCATGCCGCCGATCCCCGTCCTCGCCGGTACCAACCGCGACGAGGGCACGCTGTTCACCAGCGCGTTCTTCGTCCAGCCCGGCACCCCGCTCACCGACAACGGGTTCCGGACGTTGCTCGCCGCGGCTGCCGGATCCCGGTCCGGTGCGGCCGGGCGGGCCTATCCGGTGCTGGACCGCTCCCCCGACCGCGCGTGGTCGGACGTGATCACCGATCGGGCCTACGCCTGCTCCGGGCTCGTCACCTACCAGCGGCTCGCGGGGACGGCACCGGTCTACGCCTACGAGTTCGCCGACCCGACGGCCCCGCCGACGTTCGTGGCGCCACCGCCCGACCTCGCCGGCACCGTCACCCACGCCGCGGAGCTGGCCTACCTGTTCGACCTCGTGCCCGGCCAGCCGTCGCTCACCCCCGCCCAGCTGGCGACGGCGGCGCAGCTGGTCGGCGCCTGGGCACGCTTCGCGAGCACCGGTGACCCGAGCGGGGACGGCACGATGTGGCCGCGGTGGAGCGGTGGCGGCGCGGTCTGGACGGTCACAGACCGTGGTGCGACGGTGGTGGCGGCGGGCGACTTCGCGGCGATGCACCACTGCGAGATCTGGGGCTCGTAGGCGGTCGATGCCGACGTCGCACACGTTCTCCGGACCTCGCACGGCGTGGACGGTGTGCGAGGCCCGGGCCCGGTGTGCGACGTCGGCTTCGGTGTGCGCGGCGCTCAGGCGACCAGCGCGTCCGCCACGGCGTCGGTGGTGAGCTGGTTGTTCGCCGGCCCGACGACGAGGCGGGCGTCCAGCCGGGCCACCGACTCCGGGCTCAGCACCCCGCCCACCGCCGCCGGGACGGCGATGTCGACCGGTTGCCGCAGCGCGAGGTCCGGCTCGACCCACCCGAACCCGCGCTCCTGCGCCGCTCGGCGCCGCGCCGCTGCGACGTCCGACACCGTCACGTGCGCACCCGCCGCCGCCAGCGCCGTCGCCAGGTGCGTGCCGACCGAGCCGAACCCGGCCACGACGACACGCAGGCCGGCCACGTCGCTGGTGCCGAACACGCTGCGCGCGCCCGCACGCAGCGCGGCCAGCACTCCGACGGCCGTCGGCCCGCTCGACGAGCCGGTGCCGCCCACCGATTCCGGCAGGCAGGAGACGTGGGGCGTGCCCTCGCGCAGCACGAGCATGTCGTCGGGCCCGGTGCCCACATCCGGACCGGCGAGGTAGCCGCCGCCGAACGTGTCGATCAGGTCCGCGTGGTCGAGCAGCACGTCGTGGCGCTCCTGCGGGCTCAGCACGGTGCCCGGTTCGAGCGCGATCACGCTCTTCGCACCCCCGAACGCGATCCCGGCGACGGCACACTTGGCCGTCATCGCCCGCGAGAGGCGCAAGGCGTCGTCGATGGCCCCGCCGATGTCGGTGTACTCGCGGAGCCGGCAGCCCCCCGCCGCGGGGCCCAGCGCCCGCGAGTGGACAGCCATCATCGTCGTGACCCCCGACCGGCGGCCACGCCGAACCACCAGCTCCTCGTGGCCCCAATCCTCGAACGATGAACGTGTCATGCACTGAAAGTAGGGTGATCCCCAACATGTAGACGTCGCTGCCGAACAACATTCGGCCCGAGGATCGAGAGAGCTACCCGTGGACGAACTTGATTCGGCGATCGTGCGCCATCTGCAGGAGGACGCGCGGCAGTCCAACCGCGACATCGCCCGCAAGGTCGGCATCGCACCGTCGACCTGCCTGGAGCGCATCCGGCTGCTGCGCGCCCGCGGCGTGATCCGCGGCTACCACGCCGACATCGACCTGCCGAGCCTCAACCGCGGTGTCCAGGCGCTGGTCGCGGTCCAGATCCGCCCGCTGAGCCGCGCGGTGATCGACTCGTTCCAGCTGCTGGCCGACCTGCCCGAGGTGCTCTCGGTCTACGTCACCGCCGGCAACGACGACCTGCTCATCCACGTCACGGCGCAGGACATCGACCACCTGCACGGCTTCCTGGCCGACCGGCTCGCCACCCGCAAGGGCGTGGTCGGGCTCCGCACGTCGATCATCTACCGGCACGTGCACAACACCGTGCTCGAACCGCTGCCCTAGCTGGCGCTGGTGACCCGGTAGACGTCGTACACGCCCTCGACGTTGCGGACGGCCCGCAGGACGTGACCCAGGTGCTTGGGATCGCCCATCTCGAAGCTGAACCGGGAGACGGCGACCCGGTCGCGCGAGGTGGTGACCGACGCCGAGAGGATGTTGACCTTCTCGTCGGCCAGCACCTTGGTGACGTCGGACAGCAGGCGGTGGCGATCGAGGGCCTCCACCTGGATCCCCACCAGGAACACCGATCCCGGCGACACCGACCAGGCGACGTCGACGAGCCGCTCGGCGCGGTTCTGCAGGTCGACGGCGTTGGTGCAGTCGGTGCGGTGCACGCTGATGCCGCCGCCCCGGGTGACGAAGCCCAGGATGTCGTCGCCCGGCACGGGCGTGCAGCAGCGGGCCAGCTTCGTGTACAGATCGGCGAGGTCGCCGTTGACGCCGTCCTCACCCTTCACGACCACCCCGGAGTCGCCACCCGCACGGCGCAACCGCACCGTGGACGGCGTGGCGCGCTCGGCGAGATCCTCCTCGGCCTGCTCCACCCCGCCCAGCAGCGCGACGAGCCGCTGCACGACGTGCCGGGCGCTGACGTGCCCCTCACCGACCGCCGCGTACAGCCCCGACAGGTCCGGGAAGTGCAGCTCCCGCGACAGCGCGGCCATCGCGTCGGCCGAGACCAGCCGCTGCAGCGGCATCGAGGTGCGACGCGCCTCGCGGGTGATGGCCTCCTTGCCCGCCTCGATGGCCTCCTCGCGGCGCTCCTTCGCGAACCACTGCTTGATCTTGGTCTTCGCCCGCGGCGACTCGGCGAACGCCAGCCAGTCGCGGCTGGGCCCCGCACCCTCCGCCTTGGACGTGAAGATCTCGACGACGTCGCCCGACTCGAGCTTGCGCTCCAGCGCCACGAGCTTTCCGTTGACCCGCGAGCCGATGCAGCGGTGCCCGACCTCGGTGTGCACGGCGTAGGCGAGGTCGACGGGTGTTGAGCCCGACGGCAGCGTGACGACATCGCCCTTGGGCGTGAACACGAAGATCTCGGGCGAGGCGAGGTCGTAGCGCAGCGCCTCGAGGAAGTCGCCGGAGTCGGCGGCCTCCCGTGACCAGTCGAGCAGCTGGCGCATCCACGACATCTCGTCGACCTCGACGAGGCCGTTGGCCACGCCGTTGCTGCCGCGCGTCTCCTTGTAGCGCCAGTGCGCCGCGATGCCGTACTCGGCGGTGCGGTGCATCTCGTGGGTGCGGATCTGCACCTCGAGCGGCTTGCCGTCCGGTCCGATGACCGTGGTGTGCAGCGACTGGTAGACACCGAACCGCGGCTGCGCGATGTAGTCCTTGAAGCGCCCCGGCATCGGCTGCCACAGCGCGTGGACCAT
This sequence comes from Pseudonocardia sp. GCM10023141, assembly GCF_042653605.1. Taxonomy (NCBI): domain Bacteria; kingdom Bacillati; phylum Actinomycetota; class Actinomycetes; order Pseudonocardiales; family Pseudonocardiaceae; genus Pseudonocardia; species Pseudonocardia sp. GCM10023141. Next base: position 27,961 of record NZ_JBHSIR010000085.1, on the reverse strand, counting down.
CCCCATGGCGGCGTAGCAGTCGCGCACCTCGTCGACGAGGACGCGCACGCCGACGAGATCGTGGATGTCGTCGAAGTCGCGGCCCTTGACGATCATCTTGCGGTAGATCGAGTAGTAGTGCTTGGGCCTGCCCTCGACGGTGGCGTTGATCCGCGCCGCGTCGAGCTGCTGCATGACCTCGTCGATGACCTGCTTGAGGTACGTGTCGCGCGACGGCGCCCGGGTGGCGACCAGCCGCACGATCTCGGAGTACTTCTTGGGATGCAGGATCGCGAAGGACAGGTCCTCCAGCTCCCACTTCACCGTGGCCATGCCGAGGCGGTGCGCCAGCGGGGCGAGCACCTCGAGCGTCTCGCGCGCCTTCTTCGCCTGCTTCTCCGGCGACAGGAAGCGCATCGTGCGCATGTTGTGCAGGCGGTCCGACAGCTTGATCACGAGCACCCGCGGGTCGCGGGCCATCGCGACCACCATCTTGCGGATGGTCTCGGCCTCCGCGGCGCTGCCCAGCTCCACCTTGTCGAGCTTCGTGACGCCGTCGACGAGGTGGGCCACCTCCTCGCCGAAATCGGCGCGCAGCCGCTCCAGGGAGTAGTCGGTGTCCTCGACCGTGTCATGCAGCAGCGCCGCCACCAGCGTGGTGGTGTCCATGCCGAGCTCGGCGAGGATCGCGGCGACGGCCAGCGGGTGGGTGATGTACGGATCACCCGACTTGCGCTTCTGACCCTCGTGCTTCTCCTCGGCCACGTCGTAGGCGCGCTGCAACAGCGCCAGGTCGGCCTTCGGATGCAACGTGCGGTGCACGCTCGCGAGCGGCTCGAGCACGGGCCCGACCACGGCGACCCGCTGCGGCGTCATCCGGCGGGCGATGCGCGCACGGACCCGGCGCGTGGCCGAGGGGCGGCCGGACCCGTCCGGCCCGGGGGCCGGGGGCGCCGGCGACTGGTGCACCTCGGTCATGCGTACACCTCGGTCATGCGTGCGGGGCCTTCACCCCGGCAAGGATAGTCCCGCCATGCCACCGCCCGCGTCGCCCACCCGTGATTCGCCCTCAGGTGGGTGGCCGCGCTCAGGTCTGGAGAAGGGTGTGCACCGGCACCGGAGCGAGCCGCTCCCGCCCGCCGAGAGCCGTCAGCTCCAGCAACGCGGCGAAGCCGACCACGTCGATGCCGGCGTCGATGAGCAGCCCGCAGGCCGCCGCCGCGGTGCCACCGGTGGCCAGCACGTCGTCGACGACGAACGCGCGCGCGCCCGGTTCGATCGTGTCGGCCGGGAACTCCAGCGTGGCCGTGCCGTACTCGAGTTCGTAGGTGCGCGAGCCGGCCACCCGTGGCAGCTTGCCGGCCTTGCGCACCGGCACGATCCCGGTGCCCGCCACCAGCGCCACCGCGGCACCGATCAGGAACCCGCGGGCCTCGACACCGATGACGACGTCGGCCTCGCCCACCAGCGAGGCCAGCTCGGTGGCGATCAGCGCGAACGCCTCGGCGTCGGCGAGCACCGGGGTGACGTCGCGGAACAGGACGCCCGGTGCCGGGTAGTCCGCGACGTCGCGGATCAGGCCCAGCACCCGGGCGAACGACGGATCGGCGTCCAGATGGTCCGGGGCGTCGGGGTCGTCGAGCTGGGTCACCTGTTGCGCTTCCCGCTGGGCCGGGCCGACTTGGCGGCGGGACGGGCGTTGCGGCCGGTTGCGGGCCTGCGCTCGCCCGCCTTGCCCGGGCGGGCCGGCGCGCTCGACGCGGCCGACATGGCCCGCTCCCGGCGCAGTTCGGTGTCGAGCACGGCGTCATCGGTGAGGTCGACGTCGCCGTCGGCATCCACCGCACCGGCCTGGAGCGCCGCGTTCTTGCGCCGCCGCAGTGCGACGCGATGGGCCTGATCCCGGAAGCGCGGGTCGCGCATCTTGAGATCCACCAGCAGCGGCGTGGCCAGCAGGAGCGACGACAACGCCCCGGCGACGATGCCCACCATCTGGACGAGCGCGAGGTCGGCGAGCGTGCCGACACCCAGCAGCCCGACCCCGACCACCATCAGCCCGATGACGGGCAGCACGGCGATCAGCGACGTGTTGATCGAGCGCATCAGCGTCTGGTTGAGCGCCAGGTTGGCGGCCTCCGCGTACGTGCGGCGCGTCAACCCCAGCAGCCCGCGGGTGTTCTCCTTGACCTTGTCGAACACCACGACGGTGTCGTAGAGCGAGAAGCCGAGGATCGTCAGCAGGCCGATGACCGTGGACGGGGTGACCTCGAACCCGACGATCGAGTAGACACCTGCGGTGACGAGCACGTCGTGCAGCAGCGCCACGAGCGCCGAGAGCGCCATCGACCGTTCGAAGTAGAACGCCAGGAACAGGGTGACGAGCACCAGGAACACCGCCAGCGCGATGATCGCCTGCTGGGTGATCTGCCCGCCCCAGCTGCCGCTGACGGCGCTGTCACTGATGGCCGCCTGCGCCGGCGCGTCGCCCGGGTTGGCCGGGTGGAACGCGTCGAACAGCTCCTGCTTGAGCTTGACGACCTGGGCGGCGTCGAGCGGCTGCGACCTGATCTGCACCGTGGCGGAGCCGCCTGCGCCGACCGTCTGCACGGCCTCCGGCGGCAGGCCGATGGCATGGTCGTAGACGCGGGTGACCGCGTCCTGCGTGGCCTGCTCCGACGCCGGGAACTGCAGCTGCGTGCCGCCGGTGAAGTCGATGCCGAGGTTGAAGCCGCGGAAGATGATCGACAGCAGGCAGACGAGCATGAGCAGCCCGAACCCGATGTACCAGACCTTCTTCTTGCCGACGACGTCGAAGGCGCCCGTGCCCGTGTAGAGCCGGGACAGGACGCTGCCGCGCCGGGCAACTGTCATGTTCGCCATCTCAGGCTCCCTTCGAGGCGCCGGCGGACGCTGTTGCACGTTTGCGATCGGCACCGATCCGGGCGACCGCGCCGAGCCCGGACATCGACGGGCTGCCGAACACCCGCGAGTTGGACGCGAGAGCGACCAGCGGGTGCGTGACCAGGAACACGACCACGAGGTCGAGCACCGTGGACATGCCGAGGGTGAACGCGAAGCCCTTCACCTGCCCGACGGCGAGCAGGTAGAGCACCGCTGCCGCCAGGAACATCACCGCATCGGCCGACAGGATGGTGCGCCGGGCCCGTACCCAGCCGCGGGGAACCGCGGAGCGGAACGTGCGGCCGTCCCGCATCTCGTCCTTGAGCCGTTCGAAGAAGATCACGAACGAGTCGGCCGTGATGCCGATGGCCACGATGAAGCCGGCGACACCCGAGAGATCGAGGGTGAAGCCGATCCAACGCCCCAGCAGCACCAGCGTGGCGTACACCAGCGCGGCCGACAGCCCGAGCGACAGGATCGTCAGCACACCCAGCACGCGGTAGTAGAACAGGCAGTAGACGAACACGAGCGCCAGCCCGACGGCGCCGGCGATCAGGCCGGCCTCCAGGGAGGCGAGCCCGAGCGTGGCCGAGACGGTTTGCGCCTCGGACTGCGCGAACGACAGCGGCAGCGAGCCGTAGCGCAGTGCACCCGCGAGCTGCTGGGCCGTGGTCTGGTTGAACTGGCCCGAGATCTCGGTGGTGCCGTAGATGGCGGTGGTGATGGTGGGCGCCGAGACGACCTCACCGTCGAGCACGAACGCGGCGTTGCTACCGATGTGACTGGCGGTGTAGTCGCCCCAGATCGTGGCGCCCGCGCTCTTGAACGTGAGCGAGATGACCCAGCCGACACTCTGCTGGCTCTGCTGGGCCTGCGCCCCGGAGATCTGCGTGCCGTCGAGGAACGACGGGCCGAGCACGTACTTGGTGTTGCCGTCCTGGCTGCACGTGACCAACGGCTGGTCGGCGAGGTCGTAGCCGCGCAGCGGATCCGCGGCCTTGCAGTCCAGCGCAGCGATCGCCGCCTGCTGGACGTTGGGATCCGAGCTCTGCCGGGTGGCACGGGCGGCGGCGACCTCGGCCTGCAGCTGCGGATCGGCAGGCCCGGGGGCCGCACCCGCAGCGGGCGCGGGCGTGGGTGCCGGGGTGACCGGCGGCGGCGTCGGGTCCTGCAGCGGCTGGGCGAACGCGACCGGGCGGACCGCCTGGTCTGCTGCCGCGGGATCCGCCGCACCCTGCGGGGTGCCTGCCGGCGGTGCGGCGGGCGCCGTCGTGGGCGCGGGCGGCGCCGCCGGAGCCGTGGGTGCACCACTGCCCGGTGTCGCGGTGGGATCGCTCGCCGGCGGCGCGGGGTTCGCGTCGACGGCCCCGACGACCGGCCGGAACTGCAGCTTCGCCGTCTGGGCCAGCGAGCGGGCCTTCTCGCCCTCCTGACCGGGAACGGTGATCGTCAGGTTGTTGCCGTCGAGCACCACCTCGGCGCCACCGACACCCAGCCCGTCAACACGCTGCTGGATGATCGCCTGTGCCTGCAGCAACTGCTCCCGCGGCGCCGGGTCACCGGTGTCGGTGCGCGCCGCGAGGGTGACGCGGGTGCCGCCCTGCAGGTCGATGCCCAGCTTGGGCGTGGGACGGCCGTCACCGGTGAGGAACACCAGCGCGTAGAGCACAACGACGATACCGGCGAATGCCGCAAGGTAGCGCCAGGGGCGGATCAGCCCCGGGGTGGTTGCCACAGCAGTGGGATCTCTTTCGGTTCAGGAGCGCCCGGATCGCAGGATCCGGATCAGGAACGCGGGGTGCTGCCGTTCGTGGTGTCGTCCTTCTCCAGCGAAGGAGCGGCCTTCTCCAGCGACGGTGCGGCCTTGTCCATCGACGGGGCGGGGTCCAGCGACGGGGCGAGCTCGGTGAGGGCCGCCGGGGCGTCGAGCGCGGGGGCGTCATCGGTGTCGATGGCGGGGGTGGCGTCCTCGGCAGGGACGGCGACCTTCTCGCGCACGGCGGCCCGCACCCAGGTGGTGACGACACCCTCGGCGATCTCGAGGTCGATCGTGTCCTCGTAGGAGGCGTCGACGACGGTGGCGCGCAGGCCCGAGGTGGTCATCACGACGTCACCGGGCTCGAGTGCGGTCTGCAGCTCCTGCATCTCCTTCTGGAGGCGGCGCTGCTTGCGGCCGGACAGGAAGATCGGGATGAAGAGCAGCAGGATGAGCAGTGGGAACAGCAGTGAGAGGTCCATGTCTCCGTATCTCCGCACGTCGTAGGCCAGACGAGTCTGCCAGCCCGACCTCAGAACATTGCGGGAGGGCCACCCTGGAGCGCCTCCGGCGGCGGAGTGATCCCGAGATGGGCCCACGCAGCCGCGGTGGCCACCCGGCCCCGCGGAGTGCGCGCCAGCATTCCGGCACGTACGAGATACGGCTCACAGACCTCCTCGACGGTACCCGGCTCCTCACCGACAGCGACGGCCAGTGTCGACACACCGACCGGTCCGCCGCCGAACGACCGCACGAGCGCGCTGAGCACGGCGCGGTCGAGCCGGTCGAGGCCCAGTGCGTCCACGTCGTAGACGGCCAGCGCGTCGCGGGCGATCTGGCGGGTGACCTGACCGTCGGCCCGGACCTGCGCGAAGTCGCGGACGCGGCGCAGCAGCCGGTTGGCGATGCGGGGCGTGCCGCGGGAGCGACCGGCGATCTCCTCGGCACCGTCGGGTTGCAGCTCGACCCCGAGTATCGGCGCGGCGCGGCGGAGCACGAGCTCCAGCTCGGCAGGCTCGTAGAACTCCATGTGCGCCGTGAAGCCGAAGCGGTCACGCAGCGGCCCGGTCAGCGCACCGGATCGGGTGGTGGCACCGACGAGCGTGAACGGCGCGATGTCGAGCGGGATGGACGTGGCGCCGGGGCCCTTGCCGACGACGACGTCGACCCGGAAGTCCTCCATCGCCAGGTAGAGCATCTCCTCGGCGGGACGGGCGATGCGGTGGATCTCGTCGATGAACAGCACGTCGCCCGGCACGAGGTTCGACAGCATCGAGGCGAGGTCGCCCGCCCGCTCGAGCGCCGGGCCGCTGGTGAGGCGGATCGAGGCCCCCAGCTCGGCCGCCACGATCATCGCGAGGCTCGTCTTGCCCAGGCCCGGTGGCCCCGAGAGCAGGATGTGGTCGGGCGGGTCGCCGCGGCGCCGCGCGCCCTCGAGCACCAGCTCGAGCTGTTCGCGCACCCGGGGCTGCCCGATGAACTCGGTGAGGTTGCGCGGGCGCAGCGTGGCGTCGACGAGCAGGTCCTCGGGTTCGGCCTCCCCCGTCAGCTCACTCACCGCTCACCCCCACGGGTCACCGGGAGCGTCCCAGGCTGCTCAGCGCGGCGCGCAGCAGGACGGCCGCGTCGGCGTCGGGGGTGTCGGCGAGCGCCTTGTCGACGGCCAGCTCCGCAGGCTTGGCCGTGAACCCGAGCCCGACGAGCGCCTCCACCACCTGGTCGCGCTGCGGGCTCGCGACGTGCGCGAACGTCAGCGCGGACGGCGCGGGGGCGTCGACCTTGTCGCGCAGCTCCAGCACCAGCCGCTCCGCACCCTTGCGCCCGATGCCCGGCACGCGGGTGAGCGCGGTCAGGTCGCCGTCGACGAGCGCGCGGCGCAGCGTGTCCGGGTCGAGCACCGCGATCGTGGCCAGCGCGATCCGCGGGCCGATCCCGCTGACGGTCTGCAGCAGCAGGAACAGCTCGCGCTCGTCGGCGTCGGTGAAACCGAACAGGGTCAGCGAGTCCTCGCGCACCACGAGGGTGGTGGCGAGCCTCGCCTGCTCGCCGCGGCGCAGCCGGGCCAGCGTCGCCGGGGCCGCCTGCACGGCGAGCCCGACGCCCCCGACCTCGACGACCGCGTGGTCGAGGCCGATCTCCAGCACCTCGCCGCGTACCGAACTGATCACGATCGTGTCTCCTTCAGGGCGGCCGCGAGCCGGGCCCGGTGCACCCGCGCCAGCTCGTCGGACCTGATCTTCGCCTGGGCCATCCGGTCGATCATCGGGGCGCGCCAGCAGTGGCAGATCGCCAGCGCCAGCGCGTCGGCGGCGTCGGCGGGACGGGGAGCCTCCGCCAGCCGCAGCACGCGCGTGACCATGGCGGTGACCTGCTCCTTGCCCGCCCGGCCCTCCCCCGTGACGGCCGCCTTCACCTCGCTGGGGGTGTGGAAGGCGACGGGGAGCCCGGCGCGCGCCGCCAGCAGCGCCACGACGCCGCTGGCCTGCGCGGTGCCCATGACCGTGCGGACGTTGTGCTGGCTGAACACGCGCTCGATCGCGACGACGTCGGGGCGGTACTGCTCGATCCACCGCTCGACGGCGCCGCCGAGCGCGAGCAGCCGCTGCTCGATCGGAGCGTCGGACGGAGTGCGCACGACGTCGACGGCGACACAGTCGACCGCGCGGCCGCCGGCCCCGTCGACCACACCGAACCCGCACCGGGTCAAACCCGGATCGACCCCGAACACCCGCACTGATCCACCCTCCGCGACCGCGTTCTCGCGCGAACAGCTCCTCGCGCGAACAGCCGTTCGAGGGGGAAGGCTACCGGCGTGCCGTCGCGGGGGCGGCAGGGGCGCGCCGGGTCAGGTCCGATCGGAGACGACGAGCTCCCGACCCTCGGGATCGGTGACCCTGATGTAGTCGCCCCAGCCCTCGTGGACGGGATCGCTCACCGTGGCGCCCACCGCCCGCAACTGCACGACGGTGGCGGCCAGGTCCGCGCAGGCGAACGTCATCGGGTACTGCGGGTCGGGCTCTCGACCGAAGTCCTTCGCGGCATCGAGCACCAGCGTCGATCCGCCCTCGGGCGGCGCCACCTCCACCCACCGCGCGCCGGGCCACATCTCGGCGTCGGTGTGCGCCGTGAAGCCCAGCTTCTCCACGAAGAACGCCCGCATGACGTCCTGGTCGGCGACAGCGAGGATGGCCGTCGCGATGCGACCGATCCCGGGGGTGGTCACTGCACCGCTCCCGGCAGGGTCTGCGACAGGCTGAACCAGTTGCCCGAGTCGTCGCGCAGCAGCGCCTCCACCCCGTAGGGCCGCTCGACGGGTTCCTGCGTGAAGACCACGCCGCGTTCGGACAGCTCCTCGTAGGTCCGGCGGCAGTCGTCGGTGGCGAGCACCCCCGGGCCGAGCACGCCCTTGGCCACCAGCGCGCGCAGCTGCTCGGCCGTCCCCGCATCGTGGCCCATGCCGCAGTCGGCGAGGATGATCTCGACGTCGGGCTGCTCCGGCGGGCTCACGGTGAGCCAGCGGAACCCCTGCCCGGCCCCCTCGAACTCCGCGCCCATGGTGACGTCGGTGTGCAGGGTGAAGCCCAGCTTCCCGACGTAGAACTCCTTGGCCCGCTCCTGGTCCAGCACGTAGATGCAGGCGTGTGACATGCGCGTGATCATGCGGTGCAGGCTAGGACGGTGGCCGCTGCGGCTGCTTCTCCCCGATTGCGGGATCGGTGGGCCGTGGCCGCCCCCATGCCTTCGCGAAGCAGCCGGGCACGGGGAGCGCGCCCCGCTCGGCGTGCGTGCGGCGGTACTCCGTCGGCGAGGCCCCCACCAGCTCCGAGAACGTGGCGCTGAAGGAGCCGAGGCTGGAGAACCCGACGGCGTGGCAGACCTCGGTGACGGTGAGGTTCGCCGAGCGCAGGAGGTCCTGGGCTCGCTCGATGCGCCGTCGGGTGAGGTACTGCCCGGGTGTCTCACCGAACGCGGCCCGGAAGCCGCGCGCGAAGTGGAACCGGGAGAACCCGGCGGCGGCCGCCATCGCGTCCAGGTCGAGTGGCTCGGCGAAATGGCGGTCGATCAGATCGCGCGCGCGGCGCAGGTGGAACACGGCAGGTACCGCCGGTCCGGTCATGGCCGTCATTCTCGCGGACGGAACCCGATTGCGGTGCATGTGATGATCGGCCGATGAGCGACGACCGACAGCGACGTCTGGCTGCATATCGGGCCGCGAAGAAGACACTCCGGCGCGACCCGACGGAGGCCCCGCTCGGCGCGGCGCTCTCCCAGCTGTCCGCCGGCGTGGCGGCGGTGCACGACACCGACGCCGCGACCGACGAGTACGGCGACGGCATCGTCGAGGTGCTGGAGGAGCGGGTGGCCACGCTGCTCGGCTTCCCGGCCGCCGCCTACTTCCCCACCGGCACGATGGCCCAGCAGGTCGCACTGCGCGCCTGGGCCGGCCGCACCGGCAACCCCGTGGTGGCACTGCACCCGCTGGCCCACCCGGAACTGCACGAGGCCGAGTCGCTCACGACGGTCTGCGGGTTGCGCACCGTCCACACCACCGATGCCGCGCGGCTCCCGACACCCGCCGAGGTGCAGGGCATCGGTGAGCCCTTCGGCACGCTCATGCTGGAGCTGCCGCTGCGGGAGGCCGGCTTCATCCTGCCCACGTGGGACGAGCTCGTCGCCACCGTCGAGGCCGCCCGGGAGCGCAAGGCGACGATCCACTTCGACGGCGCGCGGCTGTGGGAGTGCACCGCGCACTTCGGTCGCGGGCTCGCGGAGATCGCCGGGCTCGCCGACAGCGTGTACGTCTCGCTCTACAAGTCGCTGGGCGCGATCTCCGGCGCCGTGCTCGCGGGCCCCCAGTCACTGGTGGACGAGGCCAAGGTGTGGCGGCATCGCTACGGCGGCCGGCCCTACCAGCAGTACCCCGCCGTGGTCTCGGCACTGCTGGGCCTGGACCGCGAGCTGCCCCGGCTGCCGTCCTACGTCGCCCAGGCGCGGATGGTCGTGGACGTGCTGCGCGAGGAGCTCACGGAGCTGGTGCCGTGGTTCCGCATCGCCCCGGAGACGGCGCACACCCACCAGTTCAAGGTCTGGCTGCCCCACGCGTCGACGGTGCTGCGCGACGCCGGCGTGGCGCAGGCGGAGGAGACCGGCGTCGTGCTCTTCCGCGGCTGGTGGAGCTCGGGCGCGATGGCGCCGCCCGGCATCGCCGTGACCGAGGTGACGGTGGGCGCCGAGGGGCTGGACTGGTCGGCCGAGGACGTGCGGGCGGCGGTTCGCGACTTCGTGGCGCGGCTGCCCTGACCCTGTGCCGGGGTGGCGCTGGGCACCCCGGCACCACGGCGCCAACCGCTTGGCCACGGCGCCGACGTCGGGACGTCGGCGCGGTGGCCATCAGGTTGGCGCGGTGGATCAGTGGGCCGCGTCGTCCCAGCTGCGCCCGTAGCCCACCGACACCTCGAGCGGGACCGACAGCTCGGCTGCCGCCGCCATCTCGCGGCGCACCAGCGTCTCGACGACCTCGCGCTCGTCGGCGGCGACCTCGAGCACGAGCTCGTCGTGCACCTGCAGGAGCATGCGGCTGCGCAGGTTCTCGGCCTTCAACGCGCGGTGCACGCCGAGCATCGCGACCTTGATGATGTCGGCGGCGCTGCCCTGGATGGGCGCGTTGAGTGCCATCCGCTCGGCCATCTCCCGCCGCTGCCGGTTGTCGCTGGTGAGATCGGGCAGGTAGCGGCGGCGACCCATGATGGTGGCGGTGAAGCCCTCCTTGCGGGCGACGTCGACGACGCTGCGCAGGTAGTCGCGCACCCCGCCGAAGCCCTCGAAGTAGTCGTCCATCAGCGCGCGCGCCTCTTCGGTGGTGATGCGCAGCTGGTTGGACAGCCCGAACGCCGACAGCCCGTAGGCCAGGCCGTAGTTCATCGCCTTGATCTTGGCGCGCTGGGCGCCGCTGACGTCGGTGGCCTCGACCTTGAAGACACGGGCAGCCGTCTCGGCGTGGAAATCGTGCTGCGAGCGGAACGCCTCGATCAGCGCGGTGTCCTCCGACAGGTGCGCCATGATCCGCATCTCGATCTGGCTGTAGTCGGCCGTCATGAGCTCGGAGTACTCGGGGCCGACGATGAAGTTCTCGCGGATGCGCCGGCCTGCCGCCGTGCGGATCGGCACGTTCTGCAGGTTGGGCTCCGTGGACGACAGCCGCCCGGTGGCCGCGATCGTCTGGCTGTACGTGGTGTGGATGCGGCCGTCGTCGGCGACCGACTTGAGCAGGCCCTCCACCGTGACCTTGAGCCGCGTGGCGTCGCGGTGGACGAGCAGGTGCGACAGGAACTCGTGGCCGGTCTGCTCGAACAGCGTCTGCAGGGCGTCGGCGTCGGTGGTGTAGCCCGTCTTGGTGCGCTTGGTCTTGGGCATGTTCAGCTCGTCGAACAGCACCACCTGCAGCTGCTTGGGCGAGCCGAGGTTGATCTCCTTGCCGATCACCCCGTACGCGGACTGCGCGGCGTCCTTGACCTGCGCCCCGAACTCCGACTCGAGCGCGGAGAGCGCATCGATGTCGACGGCGATGCCGGACTGCTCCAGCTCGGCCAGCACGAACTCCAGCGGCAGCTCGAGCTCGGCGAGCAGCTCGCTGCCACCCCGCTCCGCGAGCTCGGCGTCGAGCGCATCGGCCAGCTCCGACACCGCCGATGCGGCGACCATCTGCGCGCCGGCGCGCTTGGCGTCGGCCTCCTCCTCGCCGGAGAGGCCGTCGTCGCCCTCCAGGAGGGAGAGCTGGCCCGTCTCGACCTCACCATCCACGCGCAGCTCGCGGCGCAGGTGGCGCAGCGTGAGATCCGCCAGGTCGAACGTGCGCTGCCCGGGCCGCGACAGGTACGCGGCGAGCGCGGTGTCGCTCGTGAGCCCCCCGAGCGTCCAACCGCGTCCGCGCAGCGCGTGCAGCGCCGACTTGGCGTCGTGGGCGGCCTTGGGCACGGCCGGATCGGCCAGCCACGCGCCCAGTGCCGCCTCGTCCTCGGGGGTGAGCGTGGTGACGTCGAGGTAGGCGGCCTGCGGCACCCCGGCCGTGGCGCCCGCCGCCCTGGCCTCGACGGTGGGCTCGCCCGCGGCCAGGCCGATGCCGGCGAGATCACCCGAGGTGGCGCCGCCGGTGATGCCGTAGAACGACAGCCCGACCCGGCGCCCGTCGCGGGTGTGCTCATCGAGCCAGGTACCGATCGTGCCCGGCTCCAGCGCACCGCCCTGCACCTCGATGCCGCCCTCGGCCTCGGGCTCCGCGCTCTGCAGCGTGGCGAACAGCCGCTCGCGCAGCACCCGGAACTCGAGCTCGTCGAACAGGCGGTGGACCGCGTCGCGATCCCACGGCCGCACCTCGAGCTCGGCGGGCCCGGCGTCGAGCGGCACGTCGCGGACGAGCTCGGTGAGCTGCCGGTTGAGCATCACGCCGGCGAGGTGGGCCCGCAGCGCATCGCCCGCCTTGCCCTTGACCTCGTCGACGCGGTCGATGAGATCACCCAGCGAGCCGAACTCGCGCACCCACTTCGCGGCGGTCTTCTCCCCGACGCCCGGGATGTTGGGCAGGTTGTCGCTGGGGTCGCCGCGCAGCGCCGCGAAATCGGGGTACTGCGCCGGGGTGAGCCCGTAGCGCGTCATCACCTCGGCGGGGTCGATGCGGGCCAGATCCGACACCCCGCGCTTGGGGTAGAGCACCGTGACGCTGTCGCTGACCAGCTGGAACGCATCGCGATCGCCCGTGGTGATGAACACCTGGTAGCCGTCGGCCTCCGCCTGCGTGGCCAGCGTGGCGATCAGATCGTCTGCTTCGAAGCCCGCCACCCCGAACTCGGGGATGGCCAGCGCGCGCAGCACCTCCTTGATGAGGTCGACCTGGCCGCGGAAATCATCCGGCGTGGCGCTGCGGTTGGCCTTGTACTCGGTGAACCGCTCCGACCGGAACGTCTTGCGCGAGACGTCGAAGCACACCGCGAGGTGGGTGGGCTGCTCGTCGCGCAACAGGTTGATCAGCATCGACGTGAACCCGTAGACCGCGTTGGTGGTCTGCCCCGTGCCCGTGCGGAAGTTCTCCGCAGGCAGCGCGAAGAAGGCGCGGTAGGCCAGCGAGTGCCCGTCGAGCAGCATCAGCCGCTTGCCCGTGGACGAGCCTCCCGACGGGGTGGCGGCGGACGGGGCGGCGGAAGACGTTGTGGTGCTCATCGGGGGCGAGTCTAGGACCGACCCCCGACAGTTCCGTGAGCGCGGTTACACCAGCACGCACCCCGGCCCGGGGCTGTTCACGCACACCGTCGGGGGCTGACGCACACCGTGGACGGTGTGCGTGGACCCCTCACGATGTGCGCGAGATCGTTGCCGACCCGGCCGCCGGACCGCGGCAGGCCCGCTACCTGCGGCGCACCGCCGGGCACGTGGTCCGGAAAACTCCCCCGCCCGTCCGGGAACGCTATGCCGGTCTCACCCGTTCCTGGGGGGACAAGCCGCGACAAGAGTCCGGTACGTCCCGTTATGCTCGGCCGCGCTCGGCCCGGGAACGGGTCGCAACCGCGCACCACCAACAGATTCGGAGCAGTCCGTGAGCGTCAGCCTCACCAAGGGTGGAAACGTCAGCCTCACCAAGGAGGCCCCCGGCCTGACGAACGTCGTCGTCGGTCTCGGCTGGGACGTCCGCACCACCACCGGCACCGACTTCGACCTCGACGCCTCGGCGATCGTGCTGGGCGCCGACGGCAAGGTCCTCTCCGACAAGCACTTCGTCTTCTTCAACAACCTCACCACGCCCGACGCCACCGTCGAGCACACCGGCGACAACCTCACCGGTGAGGGCGAGGGCGACGACGAGCAGGTCAAGGTCAACCTGGCCGGGCTGGCCGCCGACGTCGACAAGATCGTCTTCCCGGTCAGCATCTACGACGCCGAGTCGCGCTCGCAGAGCTTCGGCCAGGTGCGCAACGCCTTCATCCGGGTCGTCAACGCCGCGGGTGGGGCCGAGATCGCGCGCTACGACCTCACCGAGGACGCCTCCACCGAGACCGCCATGGTCTTCGGGGAGCTCTACCGCAACGGCGCCGAGTGGAAGTTCCGCGCCGTCGGCCAGGGTTACGCGTCGGGCCTCACGGGCATCGCGCGCGACTTCGGCGTCAACGTCTGAGGTCGGTCTCGTGGCCATCGACTACAGCAAGCGGCCCCAGAAGAGCGCGCCGCCCGAGGCGGCACCGGCAGCGGCACCGACTCCGCCACCTCCGGCGGCAGGCGGCGGAGTATCGCTGTCCAAGGTGACGCTGACGAAGGCCGCGCCGAGCGTCTCGCTCACCAAGCGCGGTGGCGCAGGCGGTCAGCTGCGGGTGAACCTGCAGTGGAGCACCGGCGCACAGCCCGCGAAGACGGGGCTGTTCGGCAAGCGGCGCAACTCCGGCGGCGTCGACCTCGACCTCGCCTGCCTGTGGGAGTTCACCGACGGCAGCAAGGGCGTGGTGCAGGCGCTGGGCAACGCGTTCCAGGCCCCGTACCGCGGCGCGCCGATCATCCGGCTCGACGGGGACGATCGCTCCGGCTCCAACGTCGGCGGCGAGAACATGTTCATCGACCTGTCGCGCATCAACGAGATCAGGCGAATCCTGGTGTTCGCCTTCATCTACGAGGGTGTGCCGAACTGGGCAGCCGCTGACGGCGTCGTCACGCTGTTCCCGGCGGTGGGTCCGGAGATCGAGGTCCGCCTCGACGAGCACGACTCCGGCTCCCCGACGTGCGTCATCGCCATGCTGGAGAACCAGCGGGGCGAGCTGGTCGTGAACCGGGAGGTCCGCTACATCCGTGGCGGGCAGTCCGATGTCGACCGTGCGTACGGCTGGGGGATGGATTGGACACCAGGCCGTAAGTGACCCGCGGGAGTTCGTCCCGCTGGCGGCCACAGCGAAGTGGCGTACGACGAGAGGAACTCACCGTGCGGCATTTCGACTACTTCACCGCGCCCGAAAGTGCGGCGCTGTTCGAGCTGCCACCGGAGCAGATCCCCCGCAACAGCGGGATCGAGCTGCTCTCGGTGGCGCTCGGCGCCACGCTCTACATGCCGGCCGACCGGCCGTCGCTGGCCGCCGACATCACCAAGCAGGCCGCGGCAGGCGCCACGTCGGTGGTGGTGTGCCTCGAGGACTCCATCGCCGACGAGAGCGTCGCCGAGGCCGAGTGCAACCTCGTCGACGCCGTGCAGATGCTGCACGCGGGCGAGTTCCCGGCCGACGCGCTCCCGTTGCTGTTCATCCGGGTCCGCGAGCCTGCGCAGATCCCGGCGCTGGTCACCAGGCTGGGCGCGGCGGTCCGCGTCATCGACGGGTTCGTGCTGCCGAAGTTCTCCAGCGCGAGCGGTCCGGAGTACCTGCGCGCGCTCGACTTCGCCGACCGCTCGGCGGGCACGACGCTGCTGGCCATGCCCGTGCTGGAGTCCGGCGCGGTGCTCTACGCCGAGACGCGTGCTGCCGAGCTCTCCCGGCTGCGCATCCTGTTCGACGCCGAGCGGCACCGCATCCTCGCGCTGCGCCTGGGCGCCACCGACCTGTGCGCGCTCTACGGGCTGCGCCGCTCGCCAGAGCTGTCGATCTACGACATCAAGGTGGTCGCCGACCTCATCGGCGACATCGTCAACGCGCTGGGCCGCGCCGACGGCACCGGGTTCACCATCACCGGGCCGGTCTGGGAGTACTTCGCCGCCCCCGAGCGCATGTTCAAGCCGCAGCTGCGGCGCTCGCCGTTCGACGAGCACAACGAGCCGGAGCTGCGCGGCCGGCTGGTGCTGCGCGCCATCGACGGCCTCATCCGGGAGATCCAGCTCGACAAGGCCAACGGCCTCACCGGCAAGACCACCATCCACCCCAGCCACGTCGCCGTCGTCAACGCGCTGTCGGTGGTATCGCTCGAGGAGTACCGCGACGCGTCCGACGTGCTGTCGGCCGGGCGGGGCAGCGGCGTGCTGGCCTCGGTGCACGGCAACAAGATGAACGAGATCCGCCCGCACAGCGCGTGGGCCACCGCCACGCTGCGGCGCTCGCGGGTGTTCGGGGTGGCCGCCGACGGCGTCTCGTTCGTCGACCTGCTGGCCGCGAGCCTGCCCCGATGACCGCCGTCACGGCCGCCGGCTCGCTCGTCGAGCGGTTGGGGGTGCAGCTGCACCCCCTTCCCGGCGGGGCCGATGCCCGGGAGCTGCTGGGCCTCGCCCTGCGCCGCAACCCGCGCCGCGCGCAGCTGCTGGTGTCGCGGGTGCTGGGCAAGCACATCCCCACCGATCCGCTGCTCGTGCGCGGCTCCGGGCTGCTGCTGGGCGGGCTGGTGGCCGACGTGCTGGCCGGCCGGGCACCCCGCGAGCTGCCCGTCGCGCTGCTGCACGCGGCGGTGCGGGGCGAGCCAGGAGCCGCCCGCGCGTTGCACGACGGTGCGGCCCCGCCGGAGGTGCCCCCGCCCGATGTTCTCGTCCTCGGCTACGCCGAGACGGCCACCGCGCTGGGCCACTGCGTCGCGGAGGGCCTGGGCGGCGCCGACTACCTCCACTCCACCCGACGTCCGGTGGCCGGGTACCGGTCCGCGGGCGGCTTCAGCGAGGAGCACTCGCACGCCACCGAGCACCTGCTGCTGCCCGCCGACCCCGCGCTGCTGCGGGGCGGGCGACCCCTCGTGCTCGTCGACGACGAGCTGAGCACCGGGCGCACCGTGCTGAACACGATCAGGGCGCTGCACGCCACGGCTCCGCGGGAGCGCTACGTGGTGGCGACGCTGGTCGACGCCCGGGGAACCGACACCACGCTCGTGGACGGGGTGCGCGCGCTGGGCGCCCGGATCGACGTGGTCGCGCTGTGCCGGGCGGCCGTCGAGCTGCCCACCGACATCGCCGAGCGGGCCACCGCGCTGCGCGCCGAGATCGATGCCCACGAGGCCGGGCCGACACTGACCGGGGCGACACCCACGGAGCCGGCCCTGGTCGAGCTGGACTGGCCGACCGGTGTCCCCACGGGCGGCCGGCACGGTTTCCGGCTCGCCGACCACACCGCGCTGGCCGCGTCGTTGCCCGCGCTGGCAGCCGCGCTCGCCGACGCGGCCGGGATGCGCCCCGGGGAGCGGACGCTGGTGCTGGGCACCGAGGAGCTCATGGCACTGCCGCTGCGGCTGGCCCAGACGCTCGCCGACGCCGGCCACGACGTCCGGTTCTCCACCACCACCCGCTCCCCGGCCGTGGTCGCCGCCGTGCCCGGCTACGCCCTGACCAGCGGCGTCACCTTCCCCGCCCACGACGATCCCGCCGACGGTCCCGGTCCCCGCTACGCCTACAACGTCGCCGGGGCGTGGGATCACGTGCTCGTCGTGGTCGACCCGCCCGCCGACACTCCCGCCCTGCGCAGCGGTCTGATCGCGGCACTCGCACCGCACACCGCACGGACGACGATCGTGGTGACACCCTCATGACCACTCCGGCTCCACTGCGTGGCCCGGCCTTCGGCAGCTACGCACCCGACGAGGTCGGCTGGCTGCTCACCGACCTGTCCGGCGTCGCGCTGGAGGCGCCCACCGAGGAGCGCGAGGAGGCCGTGCAGAGCGGCGGAGCGCACTACGCCGAGTCGCTGCCGCACGAGTACCAGCCCGACGCCGCCTACCTCGACCTCTACCGCTCCGCGCTGGCCGCATCGGCCCCGCGGCTGGCGCAGGCCGTGGGCACCGTCACCGAGCTGGTGCTGGCCGAGCGCGGCCACGACGTCGTGCTCGTATCGCTGGCGCGCGCCGGCACGCCCGTCGGGGTGCTGCTGCGCCGCTGGGCCGCGGCGCGGCACGGGTTGGACCTGCCGCACTACGCCGTGTCGATCGTGCGGGGGCGGGGCATCGATCCGCTCGCGCTGCGCCACCTCGCCGAACACCACGATCCGGGCCGCGTCGTGTTCGTCGACGGCTGGACGGGCAAGGGCGCCATCACCCGCGAGCTGGCCGCCGCGCTGGACGTGCACGCGGTCCGCACCGGGCAGCGGTTCGACCCCGACCCGGCGGTGCTCGCCGACCCGGGCCGCTGCGTGCGCACGTTCGGCACGCGCGAGGACTGGCTCATCGCGTCGGCCTGCCTGAACTCGACGGTGTCCGGGCTCGTCTCCCGCACGGTGCTGAACGAGACCCTGATCGGGCCCGGCCAGTACCACGGCGCCAAGTTCTACGCCGAGCTCGCGGCCGCCGACGTCTCCGCGGGCTTCCTCGACGCCGTCACCGCAGAGTTCCCCGGGGTCCTGGACACCGCGGCCCCGGTCGACCGGGAGCCCGACTTCGCCGGCTGGGACGCCGTGTCGCGGATCGTCGAGGACTACGGCATCGGCGACCCCAACCTCGTCAAGCCCGGCGTCGGGGAGACCACCCGCGTGCTGCTGCGCCGCGTGCCGTGGAAGGTGCTGGTGCGCGCGGGTGCGCCGGCCGCGGACCTGGCGCACGTGCGCCTGCTCGCCCGGCAGCGCGGTGCACCCGTCGAGGAGGTCGACGGCCTCGCCTACAGCTGCGTCGGGCTCATCCACCCCCACTACACCCGCGGTGCCACCGGTGCCGACGGACTGGCGGCGGCCCGATGAGGGGCCCGGTCGTCTGCCTCGACCTCGACCGCACCGTCATCTACTCCCCCTCGGCACTCGGGCTGACCATGGCCGACGCCGACGCACCCCGGTTGCTGTGCGTGGAGCTCTACCAGGGCGTGCCCCTGTCGTTCCTCACCGAGGTGGGCGCCGGTGCGCTGCGGGCGCTGCAGGAGGTGGCCACGGTCGTGCCCACCACCACGCGCACCCTCGAACAGCTCGCCCGCGTGCACCTGCCCGGCCCGCCCGCGCGCTACGCCATCGCCGCCAACGGCGGGCACCTGCTCGTCGACGGCATCCCGGACGGTGACTGGGCCGCCACGGTGCGCTCCCGGCTCACCGCGTGCGCACCGTTGGCCGAGATCGCCGGGCACCTGCAGCAGCACAGTGGGCCTGCCGTGCTGAAGCTGCGCACGGCGAGTGACCTGTTCGCCTACGCGGTGGTCGACCGGGCGGCGCTGCCGCAGCCCTGGATCGACGAGCTGACGGCGTTCTGCGATCCGCGCGGCTGGACGGTGTCGGTGCAGGGCCGCAAGGTCTACGCCGTGCCGAAGCCGCTCACGAAGTCCGCTGCGGCCCGCGAGGTGGTGGCCCGCTGCGGTACTGACCGGCCCGGGGGCGCCACACTCTACGCTGCCGGGGACTCACTGCTCGACGCCGACCTGCTCGCCGCGGCCGACGTCGCCATCCGACCGGCGCACGGCGAGCTCGCCGACGCCGGCTTCACGCTCGAGCACCTGGCCGTCACCGCCAGCACCGGGGTGCTCGCCGGGGCCGAGCTGGTGCAGTGGCTCCACCACCGGGTGACCGCAGCCGAAATGTCTGTTTCTGGCACGCTGTAACCGACGTACGACGAAAGGACACCACCCCATGGCCCTGTGGGACCAGCTCAAGGATCGCGTCCGCGACATGAGCGCCAACACCAAGACCCAGGTCGG
Source organism: Pseudonocardia sp. GCM10023141 (assembly GCF_042653605.1). NCBI lineage: Bacteria > Bacillati > Actinomycetota > Actinomycetes > Pseudonocardiales > Pseudonocardiaceae > Pseudonocardia > Pseudonocardia sp. GCM10023141. The sequence continues at coordinate 8,789 of NZ_JBHSIR010000085.1, read as the reverse complement.
CAAGTTCAAGAACAAGGACTTCGCGAAGGCGTCGATGGCGATGTGCGCGCTCATCGCCGCGGCCGACGGGCACATCGACGCCGAGGAGCGTCGCAAGACCGCCGGTTTCATCAGCAGCAACGACGTGCTGTCGGTCTTCTCTGCCTCCGAGCTGCTGGAGCACTTCAACTTCTACTCGTCGAAGCTGGAGAGCGACTACGACTTCGGCAAGGTCGAGGCCATCGCCACCATCGGCAAGCTCAAGTCCAAGCCGGACGCCGCGCGTGCGGTGATCTCCGTGGGCATCATCATCGGCGGCGCCGACGGCAACTTCGACGACGACGAGAAGAAGGCCGTGCGCGAGGCCTGCAACGCCGTGGGCATCGCGCCCAGCGAGTTCGACCTCTGACAGGCGCCTGACGCGCGAACGGCGCCTCCGCTCGAGTCGATCGAGCAGGGGCGCCGTTCGCGCGTTCGGACCGGTATCAGAGATGGCCCGCCGTGGCCGGCAGCAGGTCCTGGAAGGTGCGGCCCGATGCGATCGCGCCGATCGCCGTCATCGTCCAGTCCCCCGCCGCACCGCGGCTGACCTTCGCCATGATCTGGGCGTTGTGGCGCCCGGATCCGGTGAGGTCGTAGCGGGCGAGCTCCTCGTTGCTGCTGTCGTCCACGAGCCGGCAGAAGGCGTTCTCGATCTGCGAGAAGTCCTGGCCGGTGAACGAGTTGACCGTGAACACGATCTGCGTGACCACGGGCGCGAGGCGCCCGAGGTCCACGATGATCGACTCGTCGTCACCGTCACCGTCGCCGGTGAGGTTGTCGCCGGTGTGCTGCACCGACCCGTCCTTGCTCGTGAGCTGCCGGAACCACACCGCGTCGACGAGGTTGTTGCTCGCGTCGAACAGCAGCGCGGACGCATCGAGGTCGATCGACTGCGAGCGCGACCCGAACAGCCCGCGCTTCTTGACCGCGTCCCAGCCGAGCCCCATGCGGACGCGGCTGAGGGTGCCTCCGCCCCGCTTCGCGAGCGAGACCTTCTGACCCTTCGTCATGCTGACGGACACGCGCATTTCCCTTTCGCCGTGGGACGGTTCGCTGGTTCGAGCGGTGACGTGCCGGACCGATCAGCTCTACGAGTGGTGTTCGGCCTTCTCGGCTGCCAGCTCGTCGGCCGTCTTGTGGGTGTCGATGCCCTCGGCCGCGAGCCGCCGGTTGCGCACGATGCTCGACAGGAACGCCGCACCGATGAACGCGACGCCGATGAGGCCGGTGACGATCTCGTCGACGTGGAAGCCGATGCCCAGCAGCAGGATGATCGACAGCGCGCCGATCGCCCAGTGGGCGCCGTGCTCGAGGTAGACGTAGTCGGCGAGCGTGCCCTTGCGCACCAGGAACACCGTGAGCGACCGCACGAACATGGCGCCGATCAGGCCCAGGCCCAGCGCGATGAGGATCGGGTCGGTGGTGATGGCGAACGCGCCGATGACACCGTCGAAGGAGAACGCGGCGTCGAGCACCTCGAGGTAGAGGAACAGGAAGAACCCGGCGCGCCCGGTGGCCTTGGCCAGCTGCGACGGGCCGCTGCTGGTGCGGATGTCACCGTCGCCGTCCTCGTCGGGGTCGGCCGACTGGTCGAAGAAGTCGCCCAGGCCGTTGACCAGCAGGTAGGTGATCAGACCCAGCGAGCCGGCGATCAGCACCTTCGGCAGCTCGTCGGGAGCGGCCATCGTGTTGGCGAGGATGACGAGCACCGCGATGGCGAGCACGATCGAGAGCCGGCTGAGCTGGCCGATCTTGGCCAGCGGGACCTCGAGCCAGCGCAGCCACTTGACGTCGCGCTCCTCGAACGTCCAGTCGAGGAACAGCATGAACAGGAACATGCCGCCGAAGGCCGCGATCTCGGGGTACGCGTGGTCGAGCAGGGCGGCGTAGGACGTGGGGTCCGACATCGGACGCTGCTCCAGCGCGAGCGTGAACGCCTCGACCGGGTTCAGGTTGGCCGTGACCCCCACGATCAGCAGCGGGAACACCAGCCGCATGCCGAACACGGCGATGATGACGCCGATGGTCAGGAAGATGCGCTGCCAGTAGGCGTCCATCCGCTCGAGCACGGTGGCGTTGACCACCGCGTTGTCGAACGACAGCGAGATCTCCAGGATGCCCAGGATCGCGCAGAGGATCAGCCCCTGGACACCGCCGTAGAGAAACGCTGCCACCAGCGCCACGGCGGTGACGGCATAGGACGCGCCGAATATCCGAAGGTTCATGTCCCCTGTTCCTGTTGTTCCGTGGAGCTCCCCGACCGCACTGCGGTTTTCCGGGGCCACCGTAGTACGCGGGTGATCTCTGCCGGAACGGCGCCCGGTACGCGCCGTTTGCGACCAGTCTGCCCGGAAAGTCCCGCGCGCGTCGCGAGGCGACGAAACGGTCACATCCCGGCGGACAGCACCTCCACGGAGCGGGCGCCGCCGACCGCCGCGCTCACCCCGTAGACCGGGATGACCTCGGGCGGGGCGCCACCGTCCTCGATCGACGTGGAGTGGGTGCGGCCGATGACCCGGAACCGGCCGCCCGGTTCGAGGCATCGCACGCGGTACTCGACGTCCGGGCCGCCCGAGGCGCTCCACGAGATCCGCACCGACCCGCCCGCGATCCGCTCGGCCCGGACCTGGGTGGGCGCCTGGGTGGTGGGCGACTGGGACCCGGCCGTGGCCGGCGGCGCCGCCACGGGCGCACGGGCGGTGGCCGGCTGTGCGGTGCTACGCGCTGCTTTCCGGTACACCGGCCGGGTTGCGGCGGCGGGCGTGACCGGGTGCGCGGGCGCAGGCGCCGCATCGGATCGCATCTCGGCCGAGGTGCGGCCGGGCTGCAGCGCGGCCACGGCGTAGACGGGCGCCTCGGCGCCGGGTGGGGCGCCGCCGTCCTCGATCGAGGTGCCGGCGACCCGACCCAGCACCTGCCACGAGCCGTCGGGGCGCTGCCGGCTCACCCGGTAGCTGACCTCCGGCGTCACCGAGGGCGCCCAGAGCACCATCACGACATCACCGCGGGGGTCGCGCACGGCGTTGACCCAGGCCGGCGGGGCGAGCGGGATGCGCTCGAGCGCGGTGCGCGCGCCCTCGTGGTCGGCGCAGTCGGCGAGCACGGCGAGCAGCACCCGCACCCGGTCGGCGGCCGGGCCGGACTCGGCCGCCGCGACGGCGCGGTCGGCGTCGGCGACGACCCGGCGGGCCTCGGCGAGTCGGGCTTCGAGGTCGGGCCCAGCGCTGTCGGTGGCGGTGCGGGCGAGGTGTTCCAGGTGCTCCAGCGCCTCGGCGTACCGGCGGCCCGCCAGGGCCGCCTCGACGGCCCGGCGGCGCAGCTCGGCGTCGGCCAGCACGGCGTCGATCTCGTCGGCGACGGCCCGGATCGGCCGCGCCGCCGCGCCTCCCGGGTCGGCGGCCAGCCTCCCGGCCTCCTCGACCAGGCGCCGCGCCTCCCGCGGCCGACCGGCCCGCAGCGCCGCCCTGGCGGCCTTGAGCGGCTCCTCCCACTCCCGGGTGCGCGGCGGCGACAGCGGCGGCGGTGGGGATGGGGACGTGCGCTGCGGGCGGGCGTCCTCGATCGTGGTGCCCAGCTCGGCCGCGAGCGCGACGAGCACGGCCACGGCGCGGCGCTCGTCGAGCCCGCGGTCCTGCGCCTCGGCGAGCAGGTGGGCGTGGTCGTCGGCGACGAGCCGGTCCTCCACGAGCACCGCGGCGCGCACCCGGGGCCGCAGGAACTCGGTGACGTCGGCGGCGACGGCGTCGAGGTAGACCTCGATGGCCACGCGGCCCGGTTCGAGCAGCTCCTCGACGTGCACGAGCAGCTCGTCGACCACCGCACGCAGCCGGTCGGGCGGCAGCTCACGCGCGCGGGACCGCCACGCGGACGCCCCCGCCCGGACCTGCTCGGGTGAGGACCCGGGGGCCAGTCCGAGCAGCGCGAGCAGGGTGGGCGGCGCCGGGACGTCGGTGAGGCGGCCGAACTCGTCGAGCAGCGAGCGGATCTGCAGGCGCCGCGACGCGCTGATGCCGGGTTCGCGCGGCGCGGGCTCCGGCACCGCGTCGGGGGCCAGGTCGATCACCTTGTGGCGGCGCAGCCGAGCGGCCACCTCCGCCTTGTCCAGCCCCGCGAGGGCGCCGATCTCGTCGAGGCCCTCGACCTTGTCGCGCGGGATGGCGCCGTAGCGCTGCACGAGCCGCGAGACCGCGGCGTCGAGCAGCTCGTAGCGGGCGGAGTCGCGCTGCTCGCGCTGCAGCCGCACGCGCGCCGCCGCCAGCTGCCGCGCCGCCGCCGTGCGGAGCTCGGCGCTGCGCTCGACGTGGCCCTCCACCAGGGACGCCACGAGCACGCGGTACTTGGGGTGATCGCGCTGGCGCTGCCAGAAGCCCCACACCTCGTCGATGCGCGCCGCGACGTCGGCATCGTCGAGCTGTCCGTCCGCCGCCGCGTCGAGGGGCAGGTCGTAGAGCTCGAACGCGTCGGAACCCTCCGGGCCACCCCGCTTCTCCACGGCGGCGAGGACGCGCTTGCGGTAGTCGTTGGGGTCGAACGGGGGCAGCCCGGTCACGCCGGCCTACTCACGGCGACGCGTCCGGCCGAGCTGGTCGCGCTCGCGCGCCACCTCGGCCTGCGACAGCGTGGCGCCGGTGGTGGCGGTCAGGGTGAGCGGCAGGTCGGCGTCGACGTGGTAGGCGGTGACGTGCAGGACGCCGTCGAAGCCCATCTCGAAGGTGACCCGCACCTCGCTGCCCTCGTCGTAACCCGGCGGGATGCCGGTGATCTCGCCGACGATCAGGACCTTGGCGTCCTCGGGGCGGCTCGACTCCGCCTGCCCCTGCTGCTCCACGACCGTCAGCTGGATGACCTGCTGGTCGGGGCGGATCGTGCCGTAGGAGCGGCTGGTGCGGATCGGGAGCCGGTCGTTGCGGTGCACCAGCCACGACGTCTCCAGCCGGCCGCCCCCGGAGTCGACGGCAAGCACGCCGAAACCGCGGGAGACGACCGTGTCGACCTGGATCTCGACAGCGCGGCGCACCTGCACCAGCGGCACCCCGTAGGCGTCGGCGACGCGGCGGCAGGAGGCGTCGAGGTCGGCCGATGCGGCGTCCTCGAGCGGGGTGCCGTCGCGCAGCCTGCCGCGGGTGCGCAGGTCGGCGGCGACCATGCGCTCGAGCTCCTTCTTCTCCCCGAACAGCGCGGCGCCGCGCGCCACCGCGAGGTCGGGGTCGTGCAGGCGCGGGTCGAGCTCCAGCTCGCGGCGCAGCGCCTCGGCCACCGCCGGCATCCGTGACGAGCCGCCCACCAGCAGCACCTTGTCGACGCGGTGGACGCCGCGCCGGGCGGCCTCGGCCAGGCAGGCCCGGGTCAGGTCGACCGTGCGGCGCAGCAGCGGCGCGGTCATCTCGGTGAGCTCGGCGCGGGTCAGCCGCACGGTGGAGCGGGCACCGTCGTGGGCGACGATGACGTCGGTGTGCTCCGCGTCGGACAGCTCGTGCTTGGCGCGCTCGGCCGCGAGCACGAGCGCCTGCGCGCCGCCCGAGTCGTCGAGGGGATCCTCGGCGTTCGGGTTCTCGGCGCAGAACGCCCGGGAGAGGTGCAGCGCGATGCGCTCGTCCCAGTCGGCGCCGCCGAGCTGATGGTCGCCCTCCACGGCGAGCACGGAGATGCGCCGGTCGGCCAGCTCGATGACGGTGGCGTCGAAGGTGCCGCCGCCGAGGTCGTAGACGAGGACGGTCTCCGTGGGTGCCTTCGACATCTCCAGGCTGCCGTCGAGGCGCCCGAACCCGTAGGCGAGCGCGGCGGCGATCGGCTCGGACAGCACGTCGACGACGTCGAGGCCGGCGTAGCTGCCCGCGAGCACCGTGGCGCGCCGCTCCTCGTCGCCGAAGTAGGCCGGCACGGTGATCACCGCGGCCGTCGGCTTCTCCCCGTCGGCGAAGGCCGCGTCGGCCGCCAGGCTCTTGAGGATCAGCGCCGAGACCGCGGGTGCCGACCAGCCCTTGCCGTGGGCGACGAACCGCCACTCGGCATCGCCCATCCGGCGCTTGACCAGCGCGCACACGTGCTCCGGGTCCAGGCGGGCCTCCCGGCGCGCGCCCTCCCCCACCACGTGTTCACCCGGCGACGCGAACAGCACGACCGAGGGTGTCGTCGGCGCGCCGGACATGCCGGTGAGCACCTGGGGCAACCCGTCGGGCCCCGTGCGGGCGATGGCGGAGTTCGTGGTCCCGAGATCGATTCCATGGACGGCCACGGCACGAGCCTATCCAGAACCCATAGGGTGGCCGTGTGCCGGATCCGACGCTTCAGGAGATTGCGGACAAGGTCGACGACGTCGCACGGATGCTCACGCGCCAGGCGGCCACGCTCGGCAGGCTCGCCGAGCCCAAGGCGGTCGTCGACACCCCGGACGGGCCGCTGCTCGTGGAGCTGCACGCGCTGCTCGTCGACACGCTGACCTGCGCCGGAACCGCCAGAACCCGCCGGGAGCGGCAGGCGTTCGAGGCGATCGGGGCCGGGCTGGACCGGCTGCTCGCCGGCCGGGGCGCCACCGTGGTGGCACCGGCGGCGGGGGAGCCGTTCAGCGGCACGACCATGGAGGCCGTGGAGGTGGTGGCCACCGCCGACCCCGAGCAGGACCGCACCGTGGCGGAACTGCTGATCCCGGGGCTGCTGGTGGGCGGGCGGTCACTGCGCCCGGCGCGGGTGGCGGTGCGACGCCACCGCCCCACCTGACGACGCCCCGCCTGACGACTTACGCGTCGACCTCGGCCATGACGTCGTCGGAGACGTCGAAGTTGGCGTAGACGTTCTGCACCTCGTCGCTGTCCTCGAGCGCGTCGATGAGCCGGAACACCTTCTTGGCGCCCTCGGCGTCGAGCTCGATCTGCATCGACGGCAGGAAGGTGGGGTCGGCCGAGTCGTAGTCGATGCCGGCCTCCTGCAGCGCGGTGCGCACCGGGATCAGGTCGGTGGCCTCGGAGACGACCTCGAAGCTCTCGCCGAGGTCGTTGACCTCCTCGGCGCCGGCGTCGAGCACGGCCAGCAACAGGTCGTCCTCGGTGAGCGCGGCCTTCGGGACGATCACCACGCCCTTGCGGCTGAACAGGTACGACACCGAGCCCGGGTCGGCCATCGCGCCGCCGTTGCGGGTCATGGCCGTGCGCACCTCGGTGGCGGCCCGGTTGCGGTTGTCGGTGAGGCACTCGATCAGCACCGCGACACCGTTGGGGCCGTAGCCCTCGTACATGATCGTCTGGTAGTCGGCCCCGCCGGCGTCGAGACCGGACCCGCGCTTGACGGCGCGGTCGATGTTGTCGTTGGGGACCGAGCTCTTCTTCGCCTTCTGGACGGCGTCGAACAGCGTCGGGTTGCCGTCCAGATCACCGCCGCCCATGCGGGCGGCCACCTCGATGTTCTTGATCAGCTTGGCGAACATCTTGCCGCGCCGGGCGTCGATGACGGCCTTCTTGTGCTTGGTGGTAGCCCATTTGGAGTGGCCGCTCATCGCCCTAATCCCTTCCCGTACTGAAATCCACTCGATGTTACCGGCGCCGCACTCATGCGCCCCGGCGCCCCGGGGACCCGTCGTTCTGGACTGCTCCATTCGGAGTGGTGGTGGACGCGATCCTGCACAACGCGTCGAGCGTGGCAGTGGTGGGCAACAGCAGCGGGCTCATCCGCTACCGGCTCGCCCGAGCAACTGAGGGTACCCTCAGTTGAGGTGTGGTGGACTGCGTCCATGCCGTCCCCCGCGACCGCGCCTGCCGGCTTCGTCCGCAGCCGGCTCTTCGTCAGTTCGACGATCACCGAGATCGAGCAGGTCACCCCGCACATGCGGCGGATCCGACTCGCCGGACCGCGCCTGGAGGGCCTCTCCTGGATCCCCGGCCAGCAGATCCGCGTCGAGGTCACCGACTTCGGTGCCGCCATCCGGCGGCTGCGTCCGAACGAGGCCGTGCGCACCTACTCGATCTTCGACGGCGACCCGGTCGCCGGGTCACTCGATCTCGTCGTGGCCCAGCACGAGGGCGGGGACGGGCCGGGGGCCGCGTGGGCGCGCGCCGCCGCCGTCGGGGACGCGGTGTGGTTCATGCGCCCGCAGGGCGACTTCACCGCCGTCGCGGGCGCGGCCTGTCACCTGTTCGCCGGCGAGGAGACCGCGTCGGTCGCGTTCGCCGCGATCCTGCGCTCGCTACCGGCCGCCGCCACCGTCCACGGTGTCGTCGAGGCGGCCACCGCGGCCGACCACCTGCCCCTCCCCCGTCCACTGACCCGGATCGAGCGGGGCACGGCGTCGGCGGTCCGGTCCCAGCCACTGGTGGACGCCGTACGAGCACTCGACCTGCCGGCCACCCCGGGCGTCGCGTACCTGGCGGGTGAGGCCCGCACGATCCAGGAGGTGCGGCGCCACCTCGTCGGGGACCGCGGCTGGAACCGGCGCGACGTGCGCACCAAGCCGTTCTGGACACCGGGCAGGCGCGGGATGGAGTAGGGCGAGGCCCTCCGGGAGTACGCCTTGCAGGAAAGCCACTTTCCTGCAACGTCGTTGCGGGAAAGTGGCTTTCCTGCAACGTGGGGATCGGTGCCCCGGCGGCGCGACCCGCCGGTGACGGCGCCAACGCGTTGGCCTCGGCGCCAACGAATTGGCCTCCGCGCCGATGTCGGGACGTTGGCGCGGCGGCCAACTGGTTGGCGCGGTGGCCCGCCCCGGGCGCCTCAGAGGGTGTTGTCGAACCTGGGTGATCAGTCCGTGAGGTCTTCTGCTAACCGGCGGGCGGCCTCGG
>NZ_JBHSIR010000084.1:0-16329 GCF_042653605.1 Pseudonocardia sp. GCM10023141 | reverse complement strand
TCGAGGGTGGGGCCACCTCAAGCCATCACTCGGGCTCCAAGTGGGGCCAACTCAGGCTGGCACACTCACCGCGCGCCCGGACCGGACGGTTGCCGTGGACACTTGCACGGTGCGCTGGCTGGACACCTCACTGCCGCTCTTGACAGGTACCCGCGCCCCGATCCAGCGCTACGGCCGCCGCCCGGCCGGCTGATCGTGGTCCCGGCATATCGGGCGGCGTAGCAGATCACCGACTACCAACCCCGCCGAGCTCACCCACCGATCACCCCGCCGGCGAAACCGGCGATCAGAGGCGCCTTGCCGGGGTTGGGTGCCCACCCGACGATTTGGATCTCGTATTTGTTGTGGATCTCGCGGTGGATCGATCGAATTACACGGTTGGTCTCTGTCACCGAACTGCTACCGTTAGTGACGGATCGGTTCGGTGTGCCACTCGGTGGGGGTGCAGGGTTGCCGGCGAACGACACGTACTTCCAGCGACGCAAACCCGCAGCAGCGTTCAAACACGGCATCTTGTCGCGCTACCCCGTCGTGTTCGCCGCGAAGACCGGCGCCGCGACCGCCGGGCAACGGGTGATGTTCCTCGACGGCTACGCCGGCGCCGGCCAGTACGACGACGAATCCCCCGGGTCACCGTTGCTGTTCATGGAAGTGGCGAAGTCGATGGGCGGTCGGCGCGCGGTGACCGGCGTCTTCGTTGAGGCCGACGAGGTGAACTACCAGCACCTAGCCGAACTACTGGCGGAGATCACCCCACCCGACGCGTCCTACACCACGGTGCACGGTGAGCTGGGCGAGCACCTGCACTGGATCCTGCGCAAGGCCGCCGACGCTGCCCTGTTCGTGTTCCTCGACCCGTTCGGCACCGCGCTGGACCGCCCCCAGCTCTGTCACCTCCTCACCACCCGGCCGCGGTGGCCCCCGACGGAAGTGCTGCTGCATTTCAGCGTCAGCACCGTCGCCCGGATCGGTGGCATCGTGCGCAAGGCTCACCGGCAGCGTCAACAGTTGACCGCCGCGGAACGCAAGACCGTAGCCAACGTAGATCGATTCCTCGGTGGGGACTGGTGGCAAGCCGCGTTCCGCACGACCGCTGAGGACCACGACGAGGGCACCGCCACCCAAGCCGCACTCGACGTCGCGAACCGCTACTGCACCGAGATCGGCCATCAGACCGGTTTCACCCCGGTCGCCATCCCCGTCCGACCCGCACCCGGGCGGCTCCCGAAGTATGTGCTCGTCCTGTTCACCCGCCACCCCCACGGCCTGTGGCACTTCACCTCCACGCTGGGGCAGGCCGGGCGGGACTGGATGGCCGCCCACGACGCCGACGAAGTCGCCCGCCTCGACGCCCGCGACAACAAGACCGGCACCGAAGCCCTGTTCGACCTCCCCCGGCCACCGTTCGACCCCACCGCCTACGAACGCACCCACCGCGGCGCGTGGATCGAGGAGCTCGCCGACAACCTCGCCGACCTGCTCCACGAGCACGGCACGTTCCGCCCCGCCGAGCACACCCTGCAGATCTACGGGAACCTCGTCGGCCAAGCATGGGAACAACACGTTCGGGCAGCGGTCAAGAAACTGCACGCCGCCGGGATCACCCACAACACCGGCAAGAAGATCGGGAAGATCGATTTCTGGGAACGGCCACTCGACCTGATCATCCCCGCGCAAGCAAAGGCTCCCGCCACGGAACAGGCTGCACCTGACCGTCACGCCGACGACTACCCGACGGCGTGGGCCGACCCCGCCTGACCCCGATGCTCCGCCTGGTGTTCAGCCCGCGACCGACGGTGCCGGACGCTGATGCGCTGGCGAGGTCGGGGTCTGATCCCACGTTCGGCCGGCCAACATGCGGCCCCCGGCCTTCGGGGTGCGCCCGCCCCACTGCTTGAAGAAAAACGGCACCCCGGCCTCGAGGCAGACGTCGCGGATCTCCTCGACCCACCCCGGATCCATTGGCCGAGCATGCGGACCGGATTCACCGCCAGCGATCACCCACCCGATCCCCGACAGATCCAACCCACCGGCGAGCGGCCCCAACAGCGGCTCGCACGACAGGAACCGCACCGCCGCCGGGACCTGCCGCAGCTCCTCAACCCGGTGAGCGACCTGCAGGTTCTCCACTGACACGCCCATCCACACGTTCGCCGGCCACGGCAGATCCGGCGCGAGACGTCGCAGCCTGGTCGCGCGCTTCGTGAGCACCTGGTAGGTGTGCTGAGGGGTTGCGGCCATCACCGCGAACACCCGGGCGACAAACTCGCGCGACACGCGGGCATGGAACAGGTCGGACATGGAGTTGACGAACACCACGCGCGGCTCGCGCCACCGCAACGGTGCGGTCAGCGTGTCCTCGTGGGTTGTGACGTCGAAGCCGGGTCCGCTGGTGCGCGGGTCGCCGTCGTTCTGGTACTTCGCCGACCCCATGCCCTTGAGACGTTTCGCCAGGGTCAGGGCGTAGCAGTGATCGCACCCCGCCGAGATCCGGTCACACCCCGTCGTGGGGTTCCACGTGACCTCGGTCCACTCAATCCGTGATCGACCGCTCATGGTGCTCTCCGTTCCTGCCAGGGGCCACCGTAGGTGCTGTCACCCGCGGCCAGCCCGGGATGGGGGTTACGCGCCGAGCTCGGGTGCCCGGTCGAGGTCTTCGCCGGTGATCGCTTCGCGTAGGGCCAGGCCGAGGAGCTCGGCCACGGGTGGGGTGACGGCGTTGCCGTACTGGCGGGCCTGGATGCGCTTGTTGCCCAACACCACGTAGTCCGGTGCGAATGCCATCCCCAACCCGATCTCGGCCGGTTCCAGCATGCGCAGGGTGCAGTCGTCGATGTCGAACCCGTCCGGCCCGCCCAGCAGCGCGTCACCGCGCACCGCGGTCTGCGCCGGCAACGGCGTGGCAAGCGACCGGACTTGGCCGGTGTCGTAGGCGAACAGGTGCGGATCGGTCCACTCCACAACCGACTGGTGCCCGGCGGTGGTGAGCGTGCGCAGCGGCTCGTCAAGCGGGGTGCACATCTCGGCGCCGTCTCCGCGGCTGCTGTTGTTGCGCATCACCAGGGCTTGGTGGAACCCGTCAGCGGAGAACGTCGGCAACGGATCGGTGTGCGCCGGACGGGCCCGACCGTGGTTACGCAACGCCACCACCAACGGCGGCACCACCAGCGCGGTCTCGTTGCGGGCGGTCTGGGTACGCAACGGCTCCCCCACCCACGACGCCGCCTTCCCGTCGCGACCCTCGACCGGTACCAACAGCGGCACCTGACCCGCCCCGGTGACCAGCGCATCGTTCTCCCGCGCGGTCCGTGACGGCATCGGCTGCCCCACCGTGGACGCGCCGTCGCGCCAAGTCCCGCCGGTCGGCACCAATAACGGCACGCTGGTGCTCGCGCCACCGCGGGCGGCCTGGGTCCAGTACTTGCGGCGGCCGGCCACGATCCGCGCCATCGTCTTCGCGGCCAGGGGCTTGGCGCGGTCCCCGATGCGCTGCGTGGGCAACCCGGGGTCGATCGCCACCGCCGCCGGCTCGACGAACGGCTCGACAGCCTGGTTTCGACACGACGTGTGCGGGCAGCGGTAGGTGTACTGCGAGCGGTAGCGGCCCATGTCCGCACCGCGGCGCTTCCACGTCTGCACCGCGCTGATCTGGCCGTGCTCGGTGCAGGTGGCGGTCGGGCGCAGCCACTTGTCGAAGTCAGGGTCACGACGCAGGGTCTGGTGCCAGTAGGTGAAGTACAACCGGTCCCGGGACTGCGGGGCGCGCCGTGAGCGTGGGGCGTCGGCGTGCATCGAGTTCAACGCGACCAGACGGGTGCTGTAACCGAGATTGCGAAACGCGGCCACCCACTCGTCCCAGCGGGTCCAGGCCCGGCACTCGATGACGTTCTCCACCACCCCCGCCAACACCGGCCGGCCCTCGCGGCGCTGCATGGCGTCGAGGTAGCGGGGCACGTCCCACATCAACGCCCGCGACTTCTCCCGCTCCGCGTCAGTGACCTCGCCGTAGAGCTCGCGCTCCTCGTCGGCGAACTCGTCGAGCGAGAACAACGACGGCTGCTTGTCGAACGTGCGCGCCTCACCATTGGCTTGACTCCACGCCGGACACGACGGTGACGCCCAGAAGAACTCCGCATACGGCAACGCCTCGACGATCCCGTGCTGCTGCAGATCGCCTTGGAAGTGATCAGTGTTCGGGTGGTTGGTCTCGTGGGAGCGGATCGCCCACTCCCAATGGTTCGCCGCCAGGACCGGAGTCAGACCGGCCTTGACCAGGCCCTGTGCCTCGCCACCGGCGCCGCAGAAGAAGTCGATGAACCGGATACCCGACGCGGGCAGCGCGCCGCGCCCGGCCCGCCACAACCCCAGAAACTCCCCCGCTGATCCCGGGACCTGGTGGGCCAGCCAGTCCGCGTCGGTAAGAAGCACCGCCGATCCCGCCCGCGGCGGCAACCCCCGCGTCGAACATCCGGTCCGCGACCGCCGCTTCCCCGTCATCGCGACACCTCGACCGGCTCCGCCACCGCAGCGCCGCCACCGGCAGAGCCGGCGCACAGCTCGGAGCCGTCCCGATGCGTGAACACGGTACCGCCGTCGATCACCGACTCCCCGGCAACCCGCGCACTCCAGGTCGCTCGCCTCAACCCATCGAACCTCGGCAGGAGGAACTAGCACGGGAACCACGTCCCGCCCGGGGTCATCGTGGCCTCAACACCGTTGGCGAACACCGCGTAGCGCCAGTCCGGATGCGGGACCACCGTCGAGGCGTAGGGGTTGATCGCGACGATCGGGCCGTAGGCCAACGTCCACGGCGCGCTGTCGATGGCGATCACGTCACCGACCTGCAGCTCGTCGACCCGGACCGGGCCCTCGGTGTAGATCGTGCTCGTCTCGATCTGGTGGGAATGCTGAGAGTTGCTGCGCATCCTGGTCGCCTCCGGCGAGTTCTGGTCTGTTGGGCCGTCCCCTTGGGGTGGCGGGGCGTTGTTCCCCCGCCGCCGCAATGGCGACCGGCGCGGCCTCAGAGGCTCGCGATCAAGGGCGGCCCGAAGGGTCGTCGCGTAGCGACACGCAGCGCAGCGGAGTGCCCTTTATCGGGAGGGAGGCCGTGCTAAGCCAAGGCCCGACAGGCCCCGCCGCAGGCGGTCCATCGGGGGTAGTTGTCCTGGCCGGCGCGGCCCTGAGCGCAGACCCGACCGACGCCGATCAGGCCTCCGATGACCTGCGTGGACGTCGCGAACTGTCGGCAGCACGTGTCACCCTGAAATGCATGGAGGTCACCGAGAACGACATCGCGCGCATCCCGGTGCGCAACCTCCGGGTGCCCCGCGATGCGTTCGTCGCGGTCTGGGCTGCGGCGGAGCGTCGTTGCTTTGAACAAGGCGATCGTGGCGTCACCGATTGGTACGCCGGCGGCGTCGCAGCGACGTGTCAGTGGATGGCCGGCGCGATCGTGCGGACCCAGACCGGGCGACGATTCCTCGCGTACTCCCCAGCCACCGACCGGAGCGCGACGGCGTACGAGGAGCTGATCGAGGCGGAGTACCTCGCCGCGGAGCTGCTCGACGTCCGCCGCCCGGAGCTCCTGGAGACTCGGCCAGGCTGGTGCGAAGCGATCCGGGCGACGTTGCGGTGGGCGTGGCGACGGAACGGGCCCCCGCCGTTGGATCTGCCCGCGGTGCCTCGGCCCGCTGTGGGCTGAACGGGTCTCATCGGGCGTCCGCGTAGTCGCTGTCGTCCTGCTCGACCTGGGCAGCGTCGACGGCCTGGTCGTCGTTGTACCAGCGATTGAGCTGCGACGCGCGGTACTCGACCTCCTGTTGCTGCTCGGCGGCCTCACGGGCACGGATCTCGGCGAGTGAGCGGTTGGCGTCGGCGAGCGCCTCGGCCGTTTCCTGCGCGGTCGGGACTCGTAGGACGTCCTCGGCCACCGGCGCTGGCTCCTCGGCCGCGACCTCCCGAATGTCGGTAGCCAGCAGCTCGCTGTCGCCCATGGCGAGCGTCCTGTCCGTGCTGATGTCGGCATGCGCGTTGTGGTCGGCGATGTCGGTTTCGGTGATGGGCCGGATCTGGTCGTCCTCGTGAACAGCCTCGCGGTGCAGGTCAAGCCACTCGTCAGAGCTGACGAGGTGCTCAGGTTCGGTGTCGTCGATGTGACGGGCGGCGAGCTCGGCCTTGGAGAGTTCCGCCTTGGCGCGGTTCGCCGCTGTGTGGGCGAGCCATCGTGCGCGGGCGTCGTCGATCAGCTGCAGGTCTGCGGCCCGCGAGTCGAGCGTCTCCGCCAGCGCTCGGGCCTGCGCGGCCTCGGCTTGCAGCCCCGCCCGTACAACGGGGTCGGACGTATCCGCGGCTTCGGCCGTTCGGAGAGCTGCGGTCTGGCGCTGGGTGGCCGCGGCCTGGCGGGTGCCGGCGAGTTCGTTGGCGACGTAGCGCGGTGCCCATGCCGCCTCGCGATCGTGGCCACGGATCCGCATCCGCAGCTGGCCGTCGGAGAGCTCCAGCTCCTCTCGCTCGCTCTCCGGACGGCCGAGCGTGCGCCACGCCGCCCGGTAGGCGGCGTAGAGCTCGACCTGACCGGGCTTGGGCGCCGGACCGAGGGCTGTGGTCGGCTCGTCGTGGCCGGCAAGCTCACGCACCGCCGCGACGGTCCCAGCTTGGCGTTCCCAGTCGCGTCGCGCGTTGGGGTCAGCAGGCACGGGCCCGAACGCTTCGACCGCCCAGGGCTCGGTCTGCTCGGCGGCGTCGCGGCCCAGGTCGATGCGGCGCTGGTCTGCCTCAGTAGCGAGCGCGGCGAGGTAGTCGCGCCATTCGGGGTTGTCCACGCGGGGCGCCCAGTCGGTGAAGGACTCCCCGACAGGATCGAGGCGGTCGCGGTAGTCGTGACGGATGCGGCTGTAGACGACGTTGGACAGGTTCCGGGCGCCGTCGAACGACTTCCCGACGATCGCGTCATTCAGGACGGTCTGGGGGTCGTGACCGGCGAGCTCCGCCCGGCGCAGGATCCGGGTCAACGACGCGGCGCCGTCCTCGGCGGCGATCTGGGCCCGCTGCTGCGGGCTGATCGCGCCGTTGTCCGTGAGCTGGTCGAGCCAGGTCGTGGTGCGCTCGGTCGCGGCGAGTTGAGCGGCGTCGGCCAACAACTCAGCGGCAGTGCGCAGGCTCCCGGCCTCGGTAGCGGCCTCGGTGGCCGTGGCGACCGCGGACCGGTTCGCTGCGTCGGCCTGCTCGGCGGTGTCGAGTACTCGTGCCAGGACAGCGACCGGGTCGCGGTGCAGCGTGTGCGAGTCATTGCCCTGGGCGGGATCGTCGACGGCGGTGAGGGTGGCGACGTGGGCGGTGTTGCTGTCCCGGCCGCGGGTCAGCCCGACCAGGAACGCGGCCAGGCTGGTCCGCGGGGTGGTGACGCTGTGGGTGGAGTCCACGGTGCCGCCTTGGGAGGCGTGCACGGTGGAGGCGTACCCGAGCGCCAGGTGGTTCGTGACGTAGGCGGCTGGAAGGACCAGACGCTCCCCCAGGACGTCTCCGTCCGCGGTGCGGCCCTCGACCACCGCGACCTCGAGCCCGCCGTCGGGGCGCACGGCGTGGACGCGGTAGTGCTCGCGATTGATGGCATGTCGGCGGTTGCCTTCGTATCCGGCAATGCTCCAGTCCAACTTGCGCGCTTCGACAAGATCGCCGACACCGGCGACGGTGCCCTGCAACCCGAGCGCTACCCCGCGCTCGTCGACCTGCCCGAGCCGGACGAGCTCGGCCCGGATGGCCGAGGAGACGCGGGCTGCCTGCTCATTAGTGTCCACGATCAGCAGTGATCGCAGCCCGGCGAGGGTGTCTCCCAGCCACGCCCGCGCGGCGGAGGCCTCGGCCTGCTCAACCGTGCCGGCATCGATGAGCCGCCCGTGGCGGTGATAGTCCCGCAGCACTTCGGGGTCAGCGGCGCGCAGCCGCAGCGACGCTGCTCGCTCCCACTCGTGGTGGAAGCGACGGGCGTCGGCGAGCTCGTAGCTGGCACCCGACGACGCGAGCAGATCCATCCCGCCTCCGGCACCGACCGCGGCGAGCTGGCGGTGATCTCCGACCAGCAACAACTTGGCCCCTGCGGCCTCGACGCGTGCGTGGATCGCGGCCAATGCGGCGGTGTCGGTCATCGCGGACTCGTCGACCACAACGAGATCCCCCGCGTGCAGTCGCAACTCCTCATCACCCGGTCCTGGACGCGGGCCGGCCGATCCGGCGCCTGCGGCGAGCCGGTTCTGGGCGGCGAGCCAGGCCGCGATGTTGCGCGCGATGAGCCCCTCCGCGGTCAGTACCTCGGTCGCGATCTGCGACGTCGCCAGGCCGAACACCCGTCGCGGCACGTCGCCGCCGGTGAGGGCCGGGTCGGTCCAGCCGCGCGCGATCGTGCCGACCACGAACGACTTCCCGGTTCCGGGCGGACCGACCAGGGTTTCGATCTTCGCCCCTGAGGTCAGCACCCCGATCACAGCGGCAGCTTGGTCGACCCCGAGCTCGATCCCCGACGTCGCCATCCCGGCCAGGAAACGCTGCGCCACGTCCGGCGGCAGCGCCGTTGCACCGCGCGCCGTGCTGGCCGCAACCAGTGCCCGCTCGGTGCGGACCTGCTCGGGCGTCGCGTAGAGCATCGCGCCCGGTGCCTGGTAGACGCTGCTGCCGTTGGCCAACCGCAGCTCCGCGGGCAGGTGCTCATCCCCCGGCCGATTCCCGTCCAGGACGGCGGCGTAGCGCAGAGCCTCGTCAGTCAGGGTGTCGAGCAACCGTGCGACATCGTTCCCGTCGGGCAGCCCGAGATAGTCGGGCAGCGCGGCGTTGATCGCGCCCGTCAGGTCACCGCGGTTCCACCCCGCTTTGCGGGATTGGACGTCGGCCAGCGCGGTCTCGATCACCGCTTGCGGTGACCACTGCATCGGCGACGGCGCCTGCTCGCGCGCCGCGAGTACCGCGTCGGCGACACCGCCCAGGCCACCGTCGATGTCGGCGCGGATGCGCTGGTCGATGCGGTCGAGCAACTCCTCGCGGGTCTCCCCGGTGTGTGACTTCGCGCGCCTCGTGAGGAGCGTGGCCTGCTGGGCGATCCGGTCGCGCTCCAACCCGTTCGGCGATCGCCCACGCAGGGTCTCGAACGCCGCGATCAGCTCCTCGCCCTTGGCCGTGATCTTGCGGCGGCGGGTGGAGATCAGGTCCATCGCCGCCTGCGCGACCCCGAGGATTTCTCGCGCCTTCCCGTCGGGGCGGGTGGCCACCAGAACGCCGAGTGCGTGGGTGAGTCGCTCCTCCGTGGTGCGCTCGGCGACAGCGGCAGCGGCCGGGCGGAACTTGTAGAGGGCCTTCGAGTCGATCGTGAGCCATTTCCCGTCCGGGCCCTGCACGCGGTTGAGGAACGCGTTGTGGATGTGCAGGTGCGGGTCGTGCTCTCGGGAGTCGTGCTGGAAGAACGACGCCACGACCCACTCATGGGCGTCTGCCCAGCGGCCGGCGACGCCGCCGTGCCGACCGACGCGGGTGTAGCCGGCGCGGTCTTGCAAGTACGCCAGACCGGCGTTGTTGCCCGCCCAGATCGCGTCCTCGACCGCGGTCCGGAACACTGCCCACGCCGCCGCGGTTTCTTCGTCTCCGGCTGTTCGGGCGGCGACCTCCCGAGCCTCGAACGCCGTATGAACGAGGGTCACCGACTTCTGCAGGTTGAACGTGATGTCGTAGAACGCGACGTTGTGGCGGGCGGACTTCCCCGCCTCCGTACGGAGTTCAGCGCGGCGTTCAGCCGAGGCGTCCGGTTCCCGTTCAAGCGCGAGGGCGTACAGCTCGTCCTCGGACGGGTAAGCGCGTCCGGTGTGCCCGAGCGTGGACACCTCCTCCCACCGCTGCGGGTCGTTGAACCCCTCCGCACGCGGGTCCAGGAATCGCTCGTACAGCGCCCGCATGTCCTGCGCATCCACCAGCCCGGCCAGGCCGAGCTTGTCCGCGCCCGCGCCCCACCAGCGACCCGGAGGCTCGCCCTCGGCGACGGCACCGGTGTAGTAGCTCTCCCGACCGGTCGCGACCTCCTTGAGCAGGTACTCCGGGCTGTAGCCCGTCACGATCTTCAGCACCATGACGACCACCCGCCCGTCGAAACGATCTTCACTGAGCAATCGCCAAGATCAACCGCGCGGAGCGCCGGTTGCCGTCGGCCAAAGGCCGGCACACACCTTCGGATCGTGATGCCAAGGTGTGAGTCCTTTGATCTTGTGGTGCTTGTGGCTGTTTCTTGGTCGTTGCTCGTCTGAATGGAGTAGTGCTGACTGAATGGTGCTGCTGATGCTGAGTCGGTCTTGTGCTGGATGCTGACTGCTGCTTTCGATGCTCTGATCGTCATGGCTGGGTCCTCGTCTTCGGTTGCTCGGTGACCAGGTGCAGCGGTGCGGGCTGCTCTCGGAGGGCTTTGAGGGCTTCTCCAGCGGTGCCACGGGAGACCTCGGCGAGGGTCATGAGCTGGGTGACGGTGGGCAGTGCGCCGTGCTCGTGCTGGTGGCGCTGCGCTTCGGCCTGGGCGCGGCCACGCGCCGGTGACGCCCCCGCGGAACCCGCCGAACGTGCCGCACCCGACGGCGAGGCGCTGAACGGGGTTGCCGGACTGGACGGGGCTGACGGCGTCGGAGTGGACGGCAACGCCGGACGGTCGAGGGCCGGACGGTCGGTCAGCTCGGCCGGACGTTCAGCCCTCGTTGGCACGGCGCCGGGGCTGGTCGAGTGGACGGACGGTTGAACGGGCTGCTGGACGGCTGAACGAACGGACGCCGCCGTGATGTGCTGCTCCCCGTCCTGGTCGGTGTCGTGGGTGTCGGTGGTGTGGTGGTCTCCGGCGAGCAGGAGGTAGAGCAGGTGCGCGACGATCGCGGCAGCGATCGCGGGCCATGCCCCGACACCGAACCGCAGCGCGGGTGAGGTCGCGAACGCCTCGACGGCCTCGGCGGGCACCGACGGGACGGGGTCGGCGGCGAGGAAGCTGGCCTGCGCGAGCCCGGACAGTCCGGCCGCGAGGATGACCACGATCCACGCGTAGCGTGCTGATGATCCGGTCAGGCGGGCCGTGGCGGCATAGGCGACCAGAGCGAGCCCATCGGTGATCAGCGGGTAGAGCCAGGCGATCGCGGCCGGAACTCGGGAGGCCAGCGCGACCTCGTAGAGGCCGTGCATGGTCGCGGCGGCGGCACCGAGCGCGACGGCGAGTCCGGGGATCCAGATCGCCGCTCGCATGATCTGACCGCCACCGGAGTTGCCCGTGCTGGGAGCGGGGCCGGTCCGGATGGCGCTCATCGCGGCCACCCCGATCCGTCCTCATCGGTGTCCTCGGCCTGGCGGTCGTCGGGGTCGGTGTCGGCTCGGGTGGTGGTGTCGAGATCGGTGAGCTCGTGGAAGGTGCTGGCGCGGGCGGCATCAACCGCGTGGCGAGCACGTCCGATCGCGTCCCACACCCGCTCCGGACCGGCCGCACCGCCACTGTCGCCGGCCTCAACGTGATCGTCGACGACGGTGTCGTCGGCGAATTCGCCGTAGATCTCGACGTCGGGTTCGATTTCGCCGCGTTGTTCGCGTTCCCGGTTGAGTTCCCATGCAACTGTGGCGGCGCGGCCCTGGTCCTGAGCCGCAGTCACGCTGGGGTGTGGCGGCGCGAGCACCGGGTCGGGGTGCAACCCGTCGCGGTATGCCTGAGCCTCGATGTGTTCGAGGCGCTCCCGCAGAAACGCGATCCTCTCGTCGCGATCGGCGTCGGGCATCGCCTGCATGACGGCCCAGTGCAGCACCGGTGAGGCGCTGTCGCGGGACCGCTGCAGTACGGAACGCAGGTCGTGGATTTCCTGGGCGTATTCGTCGGAGAGCTGGTGGTGTAGACGGTTGAGCCGGTACGGCACCGGCTCGGGCCCAGGTTCGGGATTCATGCCGATCCCTTCCTCTCGTGGTCGATCCCGGACGGTGTGCTGCGGTGCTGTCCCGCGTGCTGCGACCAGTCCGCCGCTGCGGAGATGGCATGCGAGGCCTGCCGCAGTGCGGCCAGGTGCGCGGCGCGTCCGGCGGCGATCTCGGCGGCGAGCCGGGCGGCGATCACGACCGGCTCGGACTCGGCCAGGCACGCCAGCACATAGACCGCGACTGCCGCATCACGCAGGGGCCGGTCAGCCTTGATCCAGTCCGGGCTGCCGAGGACGGGAACCTCGACCTCGTCGGCTGCGAGGATCCAGGCGTCCAGGTGTGCGGCGACGGCATCGAGGTCACGGCGCAACAACAACGATGGTGAACCAGCCGAGGTGCCGTTCGGGGCGTTCATGCCGCACCCCCGCGCCAGCGCCGCTCCTCATCCGCACGTGCAACCGGTGTCGGCTCGGGTGCGGCCTGCTCTCGACGGGCCCCCCACCAGCCGCTGATCACCTCGACCGCGTCCAGCCCGGGGACCGGTGTGGCCCCGGTGGGGGTGGCGTCGGCCCAGCCGGCGCGGGTGATGTGGTTCTCCCGCGAACAGGCCCCCGCGTACTGCTTGATCCGCCGGACGGTGCCGGGACGGAGCCGGTCGTGCCAGTCCCCCGCCAGGCCGACACTCGCTGCCGGGCCTTGATATGCGGCCAGCCAGGCATACATCAGCCACAACAGTTCCTCGACGACGTCGGGGTGCCACAGCCAGCACTCCGGTAGCGACGCCGCTGCGTCGGTGAACCGCAGGTAGATCACCCGCATCCACTCGCACATCTCCGCCAGGAGCTTCTGCACGACGGCGAGGTCGGTGGGCGCGTCGAGCCACGTCGGCGCCGGAACCGGGCCCTTCCTCGCCGTCAAAGCCGCTACGGAGTCGGCCAACTGCGTGACCAACGCCGTGAGCGCGTCGACCCGGTCCGACATCTCCAGCAGTGGATCCACGGCGCGACGTAGACCTTCGACCTCGCGGGCCAGCCCGGCCACCGCCGCGGCGACGTCTCCCGCCGTACCTGGACTCGGATTCGGTGGCTCCGGGGACCTGTTCATCGATCCCACCCCAGCCGGTTCGCATCCGCGTCGCAGGAGACGTCGGTGACCGGCGCCAGCCCGACCGCGACGGCCCGCTCGTGGGCCACGTCGTGGGGCTCGACGACGGCATGGGGGTCCTGTACCTGGTGTGGGTCGTCCGTGTTCATGATCGATACCTCTCGTGACGAACCAGGCCACGCCTGTCCGTGAAGTCAGTGATGGGCATGGCTGCGCCGGGGTGCGGCCCGGCGCAGCCGGAGAGTCAGGGAGTCGGTTGGCCCGCGGTGTCGTCGGGATCCGCTGGGCGCAGCCAGCTCGGACCGGGCACGCTGCTGCTGATCGCCGCTGGCGCCTTGCCGGATTGCAGGGCGCGGACTTCGCGGAACATCGCGTTCGCGTCCCGCACCCGCCCCGCCGCCGTCCCGAACCGGCCCGGCCACCGCTTCGCCAGCACGCTCAACACGCGCTCAACCAGCAAGTCACGAACCGCTCGGGCCAGGTCGGCGCGCTGGCGCCATTCCGCGACCCGGTCCACCCGGCCCATAGCTCGCTTGTGGGCGCGGACGTCGCGGCGTCTCCACGCCATCTGGACTCGCCCGATCACCGGCGGGATCCCTCGGCGGATCACCATCACCCGCCCGGGCGGCAGGCTCGCGAGCTGCGCCGCAGATAGAACCGGAACCTTGCGCACCGACCGGGACGCGACCCGTCCGTTCATGTCGGTTGTGACGATCGGCTCGTCGCGCTCCCCGGTCAGGGTCGACCAGAACTGCAGATCTTCCCGATCACGCGTGCCACCGAACACCATGATCGAGCCGGAGTTGTTCAAAATCGTGGCGGTGTTGTGCTCGCCCCACCGCGCCAGAAACTGTGCCCGCGACTGGATCGCGACCAGGATCGCCACACCCCGGCCACCCATATCCGCCGTCCACGATTCCAGCGGCACCGGCGACACCAACGCCGCTTCGTCCAGGCACAGCGTCAGGGGAGGATCCAACCTGCCGCC
This sequence comes from Pseudonocardia sp. GCM10023141, assembly GCF_042653605.1. Taxonomy (NCBI): domain Bacteria; kingdom Bacillati; phylum Actinomycetota; class Actinomycetes; order Pseudonocardiales; family Pseudonocardiaceae; genus Pseudonocardia; species Pseudonocardia sp. GCM10023141. The sequence goes on along the minus strand of NZ_JBHSIR010000084.1, from coordinate 2,333 downwards.
CGGAGCCTGCGCAGCCAGACGGCGGGCCTCGCGGGCGATGTGCCCGGTCAATGCGCACACCAGCGGGGCTGCCTGCGATTCCTCGGCGCCGAGCAGGAACATCGTCGCCCGGCTCGACAACAGCTGCGCGACGTCGAACCCGTTTCCCGGCTCCCCCGCCGCCGCAGCGGCCGGGTGGGTCAGCCAGGCCAGCGCAGGCATCACCGTCGAAGTAATCGAGGTCTGGGTGCGCTCATTCGTCGACAGGAACTGCTTGATGTCCTGCTCGAACGCCGCCACCCTCGACCGGCGCAAGCACTTCGACACCTCGCTCGCGGCCTTCTCCGGATCCGCGACCCAGCCGAGCACGTCCCGCATCGTCTTGTCGCCCAAGGCGGCGGCGTGCAGCAACGCAGCGAGTACACGGCGGGCCTGAGCCTCCCAGAACTCCCGGTCACCACCCCCACCTTTCGACGTTGCGGCGATCATGTCCGTCGCGCGCTCCCCCGCTGTCACGGGATCCGCGCATCCGGTCAGCGGGTCGAACGTGATCGTCGAGTCCATTCCGGCCAGGCCGACCGCGTTGAACACATAGACCGGGCCGCGCTTCGCTCGCAGTGGAGCGCACAGCTTGTAGAGGTCTGTCCGAGTCGAGGTGACCAGCACCGCGCCGGGGGCGTCGAGGATCCGCCCGGCCATCCATCCGGACTTCCCAGTTCGCGGGCCGCCGAGAATGATCACGACGTCCTCAATCGGAGACCACAGCCGTACCCACCCGGCCCGGCACAGCAGCACTGCGACTTCCGCGACCGGAAGGCGGAGGCGGGCCCACCGAGACAACACGGCCAATGACGGGCGCACGGTGGCTGCCTGGCGACGCATCGCCATTCCACCTGCATGACAGACGATGTCCAACATGGAGGCCACCCCGGCCTTGCGGCGGGAAGTGTTGCTCCAGCGACGCACCACCCCGGCCGAACGCATGAAACGGTGCCACCCGAAACCGACCAGCCCGATCGCGAGCACCACATAGGCGGGCCATGGGATCTGTTGCAGCAGCGTCAGCGCCGGCAACAGCGCCGCCGCAGCGGCCATGAAGGCCTTGCCGAGGGCGCGGCGGTGCCAGAACACCATCGCCGTGATGATCAGTGCGATCAGGATCAGCAACGTCGAACCGAACGACGAACCCGTCGAGGTGTTCATGCCGCACCCCCGGGCAGGCTCAACAGCTGCCGGATCGCCGCATCCACGGCCAGCTCGACCGCTACCTCGAGCTCGGGCATCAACAGGTCGATCGACTCCAGGAACAGCTCCACATCCCGAGCACTCAGCTCGATCGACGCGGTGCCCTCGTGGGAGTTGAGCCAGACCTCGACTACCCCGCTGCGGGGGACGATGGCGACATCGCCCACCCCGACCAGGTCGGTCAGCCCAGTCCTGAGGAGGTCGCGGGAGAGCTCCCACTCCACCGATGCGGTGCCGAACAAGACCCGCACACACAGCGGATCAGCCCGACGCCACGTCAGTGCCACATCCAGTGGTACGCGGGTTCCATCCGTGCCGATCAGGTAGCCAAGGATCCGGCGGGTGTACTCGGCGGTCATCGCGACACCTCCGCACCGATGTGCCCGATCAGCGACCAGAACCGGTTCGCCGGCCAGGTCGCCATCCCGATGCTCTTGCCCGCGACGCTGATCTGCCGCGCCGCCAAGCTGAGCCGCTCCTGCGGCGTGGCCAGGCTGTCGGTGTCGCGGTCGAGGCCGTCGTCGAACAGGACCCGCCCGTCCCCGTAGCTCGCGACCTGCCGCGACAGGATCTGCGCGAGCTCCTCCAGCGCGCGCAGCGTCGCGACCATGTCCCCGGCCACCGCGTAGAAGTCGATGTGATCCGGAGTCGCGACTGCCTGCGCCCGCACCACCGCGCGCCATGCCTCTGCGCCGCGGTCGGACTGCATCATCGCCACGGACAGCTCGTCCTCGTCATGGCTTGTGTTGTCGTCTCGGGTGTTCATCTACCCTCGGTGTCCTTCCAGTGCTCGTGTCCCTGCCAGGGGGTTGTGTGCTCGGGAGATCAGGAGAGGAGCCCGGTTGCCGCCGTGGCTCCTCTCCGCCTTGTCGGCAGCGCGCGCCACACGCCGCTCCTGCGGAGTCATCCCGCCCGCGATGCCGTCGGGCATCGCCCTCATCGCGAACTCCAGGCACTGCGACCGCACCGGGCACATCGCACATAGCCGCTTAGCCGCCGCCACCTGCGCCGCGAGTACCTCGCCGTCCTCGGCAACCGGAAGTCGGGTAGCCGAGGGGAATCGCACCCCTCGGCTCCCACAGATCCCCGCATGAAGATCTCCCTTCACG
>NZ_JBHSIR010000083.1:0-52882 GCF_042653605.1 Pseudonocardia sp. GCM10023141 | reverse complement strand
CCATCGACGTTGCATCGATCCGGATCTGGCTACGCGACCCTGTTCCATGATCCACGGGACAGGCTCTAGTCGAAACAGACGACGAACTCGTCACCCGCGCGGTAGGCGTCCATCGCCATCGCCGTCGGGCGCGACCTGGTACCAGCGCCGTTGCCGAACACCTGCGCGGTGAGACGGTCCAGGTCTCGGAACGGGTCGGTGCACATCAGCGTCGCAGGGCACTCCTTTCATGATCGATGACAAGGGCGATGCGGCCGGAGCGGGTGCGGGACCAGGGAGGGCTCCGATGGAGTCGAGCAACCGCGGGTCCGCGATCCCCGGCACGGGTCTGCGCGGCGATCCGCCGGGTCGCGGCCAGTAGATCGGTGAGATCGTTCACCGCCCGGCGCAACCGGCCCCGCCGACGCCCAGCGGCAGGATCTTGCGCACCGGCCTCGGCCAGCTGTGCTGCCTTGACCTGCGCGGCGCAGCGCCCGGCGGGCGTTGACCAGCAACGCTTCGGCGTCGGTCGCGGCCCGCTCGGCCAACCCGGCCAGCTCGCCGGTGATCCGCCGGACCACGGCCTGGGCCTCATCACGGGTTTGCGCTGCACGCAGCCGCAGCTTCGCGCAGATCTCGCGAGCCCGCGCCCAGCCGAGCGGCTACGGTCGCGCACCCGTCGATCGCGGCGGTGCCGCAGCGGGTGGTGAGTGTCATCAGCGTGGTCGGCTGCGGCACTCGCCCGTCGATCGGGATCCGGCAGAACCGCCGCCAGGTGATCGAATCGGTGACCTCGCGACGGAGGGTTTCGTAGCCCAGGCGGTAGCGGAACTTGCGAAACATCAGCCGCAGGTAGACCTCCATCGGCGTGGACGGCCGGCCCAACCGTGGGTCGAAGAACGGCGTGAACGGGGTGAAGAACACCGGATCATCAAGCAGCGCATCGACCCGGGCCAGCTCCTCGGGCAGGCGCAGCACCTCATCGGGAAGCACGGCCTCCCACAAACTCACCTCGGGTGCCCGAGTCCGCAGCATCTGACCTCGTTTCCCCAGCTCGCCGCCCTACGAGGCGATTCTCCCGTTCAGTCCGCCATGATCAGGGGAGGCGCGTCGAGACATCCGCGCAGGTCGACGGCATGACAGGCACCTACTTCTTCAGGTCGAACTAGCTAATGGTGATGGCGCCCTGGGTCAGGACTCCGGCGACGGTCTTCGTGCCAAGGACCACGGTCACCTGGTCCTGACCGCCCGGTTTGTCAACAACGGTCAGCGTGAACGGCACTGTCTTCCCCGACCCCGTGACCGCAGTCCCCGTGACGATGGCACCGGTCGAGGTCTTCGTGACCTTCGTGATCGTGCGAGACCCTGCCGTGGTGTCTGCTCCCCCACCGGCCACGCCGAACGAGCCGGACACCTTCCCGGTGGCCGTGACCGTCGCCGTGACGGCCACGGTGTACCGCTGGGCACCCGCCGTCAGCGTCCCGCCACCACGAACCGCCGTCGCCGCCGCCGGCGGCTCGCTCAGACCCGTGGTGTAGGAGATCGTCACCGCGGCCGGGCTGTCGGTCAGGGCAACCGTGCCCCCCGCGGGCACCAGCGACGACCCGCCCCCGCCACCACCCGCCGCCACCTCGTCCTCGTTGTTGACGTTCTGGACGCTGTCGGCCCCGGAACCGCCTCCCCACAGGCCTCCGCCTCCGGCACCGCCGCCGACGTTGCCCGTGTCGGCCCCGGCGCCCCGGCCCCCGACGTGGCCAACGGACCGGTAGGCGGGCTCGTCGCCGGCCACCCCGGCCGTGCCACCCCCGGACTGCGTACCGGCGCCGCCCCCTCTATTCGTACTCGGGCCGGTCACGGGGCAGGGCTGACCCCCCGCGCCCGACTCGCCCGCGTTGCCACCATTACCGCCGGCGACGCCGGGGCCTTCAGGGCAGTTGACGGCGTCGGCGCCGCCCCCGCCACCACCACCCGCGACGATCACCCTCGAGAACAACGAATCTGCCGCCGCCGAAGGACTGGTCCGGACGTCGGACGCGCCGCCCCCGCCGCCCCCGAACGAGCCGCTGCCGCCGCCGTTGAACCCGCCCTCACACTGATCTGTCGGATAGCAGTCCTTACCGGTGGGATCTCCATGTGCGACACCACCGACCTCGACGTACAGCACCGTGCCCGCCGTCAACCCGGTCAGCGTCCCCACGACGCGCGCACCGCGCGAGGGCGTGTTGCCGTTGATGCCCTGCCCGCCTCCGGCGCCGATCGCGGTCACCTGCACCGAGGCCACCCCGGCCGGAACCGTGAAGGTCTGCTCACGCCCGGTGGAGCCGAACGCACAGGTCGTCGTCGTGCCCGCCGCGGTACACGTTCCGTCCGCCGCGGCAGCAACCCCCGCACCCGGCAGGAGAAGTCCCGCAGCGACCACCGCGCCGCCGGCCACAGCACCAAACCGCTGCCACACCTTGTCCATGAGCAGCGTTCCCCTCAGCTGACGACGGCGCAGCCCGGGCCCGGGACCGCGCCACCGCCGCTAAGTCGCCGCACCCGGTTGCGTCGTTAACAATCACAACCACCGGCGACAGATCGCCAGCGACGGACACCCACATGCAGCAATGGGCTCGGCTGCAGCGCCGGTGCCTGACCCGTGACCAGTTCGAACAAGGCCTCGCCGACGGCGGCCTGACCAACATCGAGATCACCGAAACCCACCGTGCCCACGTCCACGGGGTGGGGTGCGACATCTCTGATGCCTCAGCAACAGGAGCGAACTGTCGAGGCGGCACGCTTGGCCACCTGATTCCATAGTCAACAAGTTGACGACCACACGGCAGGGTTGCTGGGCAGCAGTGCTCAGCAGATCTCCGTGCTGCGCTCCGACCACGTGGGTGGCACGACCGTGACAGAGCGCGTCTGCCGCCACCAGCTCCGCGGACACCACACGGAGCGCGAAGGGGCCGGTGATCGACCCACCGACAACGGCATCACCTCAGCTCGCCGATCACCCCTCCGACACCGTCACACCGACGGTGAAGATGACCGACGCTGCCCAGTTCAGCGAGGTTGTTGGATGCGGATCAGGTTCCCGACAAGATCGCGGAAGGCGCTGTCCCGGACGCCCTCGGCGAAGAAGGCGAGCACGGGAGTCGACGAGCTGCAGGCCTGCGTTGCTGCCGGTGCGGGCGATGGATCCGGCGTAGTACACCTCGTCCCCGGGCGCGAATGCCGCGACGTCGGAGCCGGTCGCGCGCACGACCCCGGCTGCGTCGAATCCGAGGATCTTCGGTTGGTCGGACGCGCCGAAACCGGCGCGGACCTTCACGTCGACCGGATTCACCGAGACCGCACGCACCTCCACGAGCAGATCGTGGGGCCGGGGTCATCGATCTCGACCCCGCCCTGCAGATCCCGCTCGCCGCCGCGAGAGAGGCATCCGTCATTCCGGACTCCAAATACCGAGAAGGCCCTGTACCCGCTGGCCAGGAGCCTTCTGACAGGGTGGGCGTTACTGACAGCGTGCGGTCGATCCGCCGTGACAACGGCTTCCCCCGACGAGCTGCATCACCGGAAACGGGCGTCCCCCCGTCCCGCCCTCGTAGGGCAACACCGGACCTGGATACCGAAGCCCGGCGACAATGCGCCCTCGGCGCGGGCCGCGCAGCGAGGTCATGTGTAGTCCGATCAGACCACCCCGGGCGTCCGTTTGCGCGGTCCTTGATAACGAATTGGCCAACAGCGGCCGAATTCGGCTAAAAACGTTCGAGGCGGGTATCCAGCGTGCGCAACGGGTCGAAAGGTTCGGCCCACGAACGTTGGAGGAACCGTGACCGTCACTGGCATCATCACCGCGATTGTCGTGGGGGCGATCATCGGAGCTCTCGGCCGGCTGGTCGTTCCCGGCAGGCAGCCCATCCCCATCTGGTTGACCATCCTGATCGGCATCGTCGCCGCATTCATCGGCACTTTCCTCGCCCGCGCGCTCGGCATCCCGACGCAGACCAGCGGCATCGATTGGCTCGAGTTGCTCGTCCAGGTCATCGTCGCCGCGATCGGCGTCATCGCTGTGGCAGGTCTCTACGGCCGCCGATCGATTCGCCACTGATCGTCCCACTCCTCCGGCCGGCTTCGCGGGTATCGCCCGCGGAGGCGGCCGGAGCCGCGCTTACGGGGCCGATTCGGCTCATCTCGACTGTCGAGGTCGCTCCGGTCGCACCATTGTCAGATGAGGCAGGTCTCCATTGCAGCCGGGGATGATCTGGGCACGAAGGGTGTGACCCGGAGTTGTCAACGCGGCCTTTTGGACCGAGGCCCGCGAACGGACGTCCAGTACCTGTCGAGCAGATACCCGACAGGTGTTGACGACTGATCAGGGACCCTCGGCGTCGACGATGAACACCGCCCAGTGACCCCGTCCGGCGAGCCAGCGCCCACCGTCGACACCGAGGGCGAATGCAGCAGTCGCGTCGATGTCGACGGAAGTGAGCGCGGCGCCGACGACGGTCACCGACGCTGCAGGAGCTGTCGGAGGCCGTCCGGTGCGCGCGTCGACGATGTGGGCGCCGCGGCGGGCCGTGCCGGAGGTGGCGACGGCGCCGGTGTGCACGGGGACGACGGCCGCGAGCCGGCTCGGGTCGTGGGGGTCCTCGATGCCGATGCGCCACGGCGCTGCGGTGGGGTCGAGGGTGCGGCAGGTGATGTCGCCACCCGCGGACAGGCAGAAGTCGGTGTCGGGAAGGTCGGCCAGGTGGGCCGCGGCGCGCTGTGCCGCCCAGCCCTTGACCACCCCGGACGGGTCGAGCAGACCACCGCGTCGGACGTCGAACGCGCCGCCGGAGTCACGCCGGGCGGCTTCGCCGAGCGCGAGGACCTCGAAGAACTCGGGCGGGCACTGGTCGAGGTCGAGCTCGCCGCGGCCCAGCCGGGACAGGACCGAGTCGGCACGATAGGTGCTGAAAACGCGGTCGGCATCACGGAGCACGGCCAGCGTCGCAGCCCAGGCCGCCCGCCCGCGACCGTCGCCGGCGTGCCGCCCGCGCAGCGCGACGCTGATCGGCAGCCCCATCACGTGCTCGACGTGGCGGACCAGCGGGGGTGCGGTCACGGCGGCCGTCACAGGTGTGCCTGGTCGAGCGCGCTCTGCAGCGACTGGACGTAGCCGTCCGAGGTCACGGTGGCGCCGCTGACCATGTCGATGTTCGCGCTCTGCGCTGTGAGCGTGGACCCTGTGAGGATCGGGAGCGCGTAGGCGTTGATCTGCGCGTCCCGGCCGTTGCCGTTCGGGTACACCGGCACGTCGACGGCGGTGATCTTCCCGGCGGTCACGGTGATCGCCACCTGGACCGGGCCCCAACGAGTCTGCGCGACCGCGCCGGTGACGGTCGTCGTGGTGCCGGACGTGTTCGTCACGATCGACGACTTCGCCGGGGCCGCCGCAGCGGAAACGGCCACGGTCGGCGTCGCGGGACCCGAGAGCGAGGTCTTGTAGCCGAACAGCAGCGTAACGACGGCCGCGGTGCTGAGGATCCACAAGGCAATGCGACGCATGCCGGTCACCATCCGAAGGTCTCGACGTGGAGCTGGGAGTCGGGCAGACCAGCGGCGGTGAGCGTGCGGCGCACGGCTGCGGTCCAGGCCGCGGGGCCGCACACGTAGACGTCGCGGTCCGGGATGTCCGGCACCCAGCCGGTGAGCAGGGTCAGATCGTCGCTGCACCCGGCTTCGCCGCGCCCGGAGTCGCCGATCCACGAGTCCGGGGCCCGGCGCGGTCCGGGCAGCCAGATCGTCTCCAGTCCCCGCTCGCGGGTGAGCACGTCGAACTCGCGCAGGAACAGCGGCCTGCTGGTGCCGCGCTGCAGCAGCACCGCGTCGCCCGGCACGTACGGGAGGTCCTCGGCGAGGGCCCGCAGCGGGGTGATGCCCACGCCGGCCCCGATGAACGCGAGCTTGCTGCGGGTCCGGGGCCGTTCGGTGAGCCGGCCGTAGGGTCCCTCGACGACCACACGCGTGCCCGGACGCAGGCTGCGGACCAGCGCGCTGCCGTCACCGAGGGACTTGACGCTGATGCGCAGGCTGTGGCCGTCCGGTGCAGCGGAGAGCGAGTAGGGGTGAGCCCGGCTCCATCCGGGTCCGGTCAGGAAGCGCCAGGTGAGGAACTGACCCGCCGTCGCGGGGAGCCGGTCGAGCCGGCGGCCGGAGATGTAGACGGACACGACGTCGTCGTCCTCGGGCACCACCGAGGTGACCCGCAGGTTGTGGCGCACGGTCCGCAGCACCGGCAGCCCCACCCGGAACGCGAGCACCGCCACGACAGCCGCGGCCCACAGGGTCCACCAATAGATGGTGGCGGCGGTGGAGTCGAGGAACTCCTTGCCGGTCCACAACTGGTGCGGGAGCGCGAGCCCGACGCCGAGGTAGGCGTAGAGGTGCAGCAGGTGCCAGGACTCGTAGCGCAGCCGGCGCCGCGCCGCCCGCACGCTGGTGATGACCACCATGGCCAGGCAGAGCGTGCCGGCCAGCGCCAGCAGCATCGCCGGGTAGGACACCGTCAGGTCCCAGAACGTGGCTGGGATGGATACCAGGCTGCCCGCCGCGTAGCCCCAGGTGATGAGGCCGATGTGGGCGACCATCATGGTGAACGAGGTGAAGCCCACCAGCCGGTGCATCCGGACCAGCTCGTCCTGCCCGACCGCGCGTTCCACCACGGGAATCCGCGCCATCAGCAGCACCTGCACGAGCAGCAGGTCGGAGCTCACCAGCCCGGTCAGCCTGCCGAGCGAGGTCAGCCCGTCGACCCAACCGGAGAGCTCCCCGATGCCGCCGCCCATCACCCACAGCCAGGTGACGACCAGCAGGCTCGCGATCATCACGATCCCGGCGATGCGCCGGGCGGCGGCATCGGCGCCCGCCGGGCGGGTCGAGGCGCGGTGCCGAGGAGCGTCGAGGGCCACGGTCACGTCGACGGCCCGGTAGCCGTCCCGGACGTGGCAGTACCGGGTGCGCCCGGCGTGGCGGCGCCGGGTCCCGCGCCGTCGCCGTCGCCGTCGCCGTGGCCACGGAAGCCGCCCGGATCGCCATCGCCGCGCTGGTGCGCGGGAGCCCCGGCAGCACCAGCGGTGGCATGGCCGATGGCGTAGCCGCCGGCACCGCCGCCGAGCAGCAGGGCCGCACCGATCACCGCGGCGACGAGACCGCTGCGACGGCGCAGGCGCGGTTGCGAAGCGGCCGCCACGGTCGTCGGACTCCCCGCAGGCAGTTCGGTGTGCATGGTGGGTTCGTCGTCGGGCCGATCCGGCGACGAGGTGCCGTCAGCCGGCGTGGGCTCCCAGCGGGATCCGCTGTGCGACTGCTCGTCGCTCACGATGCTCCTTCGGTCGGTGGTGCTCGGACGACTCGAGCATCACGAGTCAGCACCGGAACGGGGTGTGGCTCGGGTAAGAGCACGGTGGGAAACGCGCGGCGGTGGCGCGGATCATGGGTCGGTGTGGGCCACGATGTCCGGGTGCCGCAACGGATACTGCTCGCCGACGACGACCGCGCGATCCGCGAGTCGCTGCACCGCGCGCTCGAACTCGAGGGTTACGCCGTCAACGTGGTCGTCGACGGCGTCGAGGCGCTCTCGACGCTGCGCCATGGCGACTACGACCTCGCCGTCCTCGACGTGATGATGCCCGGCGTCGACGGGATCGGGGTGTGCCGCGTGCTGCGCGCCGACGGCAACCGGATCCCGGTGCTGATGCTCACCGCGCGGGTCGAGACCTCCGATCGGGTCGCCGGCCTCGACGCCGGTGCCGACGACTACCTGCCCAAGCCCTTCGAGCTCGACGAGTTGCTGGCCCGGCTGCGGGCGCTGCTGCGGCGCGCCCAGCCCGAACCCGACGGCGCCCCGGATCCGGTGGTGCAGGTCGGCGGGCTGCGCATCGATCCCGCCGCGCGCCGGGCCTGGTGGCGAACCGCCCCGCTGACGCTGTCGAAGACCGAGTTCGACCTGCTGGAACTGCTGGCCCGCAACTACGGCATCGTGCTGGGCCACGGCCCGATCTACGACCGCATCTGGGGCTACGACTTCGGCCCCGACTCCAAGAACCTCGCCGTCTACATCGGTTACCTGCGGCGCAAGCTCGACGCGGCCGGGGCACCGCCGCTGATCCGCACCGTCCGCGGCGTCGGCTACAGCCTCTCGGAAGAGGCCGGGCCGTGAGCCTGCGCCGCACGTTCATCGTCGCGTTCGCCGCCGTCGCCGTCGTGGTCGCCGCACTCGTCGGAGCCGCCAGCTTCGCGGCCACCGCGCACAACCTGACGAGCGAGGTGGACGACTCGCTCACCCAGGCCGCCGCCACCCTCGCCGCAGGCGGCACGCTGGAACAGGGCCTGCCCGACCTCGGTGACCAGCACGATCGAGGAGGCCGCGGCGGCTTCCACCCGCCCGTGCAGAGCGTCCAGCTTCTGACCCCCGCCGGGGCGGCGACCGTGGTCACCGGCACCGCGCTGCCGGTGACGGCCGATGACCTCACGATGGCGACCGCCGGCACCCCCGGGGTGCGCATCCTGCAGGACCGGACGATCGGCCCCGACGACTACCGGGTACTCACCCTGTCGACCGGGACGGGCGCGATCATGGTCTGCCGCGACATCGACGTGCTCAACCAGATCCTCGCCGACCTCGCGATGCAGATCGGCGGCATCGGCCTGGGCGTGGTCGTCGCCGCCGCGCTCGCGGGATGGTGGCTGGCCCGCCGGCTCACCCACAGGCTGCTGCGGCTCACCGACGCAGCCGAGCAGGTCAGCGCCACCGGACGGCTCGACGTGGCCATGCCCGTGCACGGCAGTGACGAGGTCGGACGGCTCTCGGCGACCCTCGACGGCATGCTCGGCGAGCTCGCCCGTTCCCGCGACGACCAGCAACGGCTCGTCCAGGACGCCGGACACGAGCTGCGGACCCCGCTGACCAGCCTGCGCACCAACATCAGCGTCATGCGCCGCTACGCCGAGCTCACCCCCGAGGCCCGACGCGGGCTGCTCGACGACCTCGACGGCGAGACCCGGGAGCTGACCAGCATGGTCAACGAGCTCGTCGAGCTCGCCACCGACCGCCGCACCGACGAGGAACCCCAACCGGTCGACCTGGCCGAACTCGCCGAACACTCCGCGGCACGCGCCCGCCGCCGCAGCAGTCGCACCATCACCGTGCACGCCGAGCCCGCCGTCGTCATCGGCCGTCGGGCCGCGCTGGACCGCGCCATCACCAACCTGCTCGAGAACGCGATCAAGTTCGATGCGGTCGCCGACCATCCCGTCGAGGTGCACGTCGACGGCGCGCGGATCGAGGTCCGCGACCGCGGCCCCGGCATCGCCCCCGACGACGCCCCCCACGTCTTCGACCGCTTCTACCGCGCCACCACCGCCCGCAGCTCCCCCGGCTCCGGCCTGGGGCTGGCCATCGTCCGCGACATCGCGCGGCTCCACGGCGGCCGCCCCTACCTCGCCGACCGGCTCGGCGGCGGGGCCGTCATCGGCTTCACGCTCTACTCCGAGCCGGCCGGGGAGCTCGCCCCGTCCCGACGTCCGGCAGGCGGAGCCGGGACCCACCCTGGATGATGCCCGCACACCGTTGACCTCGAGGACGCCGCGAATGGTTGACCTGTTCGTCGCTGCGTTCGCCGTAGTCGGCGCCGCAGTCCTGATCGGCCTGAACGACATCATCGCGTCCGTCGAGGCACCATGTCCGGGCGACGCGCGCTGCAGATGCCGTTCGAGCAACCGCATGGCCGTCAGAGTGTCATGCGGCCATCGCGGTTGATCCCTTCTGAGTTCGAGGCTCGCGCGTGACGGCCGGATCGCTCGACCTGCTCGTCCGCGAGCACTCGACGGATGGTCCCTACGCCGGCGGCGGTACGACGAGTACCGGCCGGTGCTGTGGATGCGCCGACCCGCACCTGGATCGCCCGCCGAGTACCCGATCGATCGTCTTGTCGGCACCCACACCACGACCCGCCACGATGATCATGGCTGCGTCGACCTCGTCGGCGACGGTGCGCGCGAGATCGGCGGGATGACCCGTACCCGCGTGGTAGCTCCACCCCGTCGCCCCGTCGGCGAGCGCAGAAGCGACTCGGGCACGCTGGTCCTCGACGGCACCACGTGCCTGCTCCGCCCAGTCGGCTGCTGCCAGATCGATCGGATAGATCGAGAGGTCGATCCCGTGCACGACGTGCAGGTGCGCGTGCAGCCGTCGGGCAAGGTCCAGCGCGACGTCCAGCGCGGCGTCGCCGGGTCGGTAGCGGTTGTGGCTGAGGACCAGCGCGGTGGTGGACCGTGGGGCCTCGGGGCCATCGATCCGGATCCGTCGCGCGGGTGTCTCCTCGAGCTCCGGCACGGGCTCGCGGAGCTGGACGGCGGTTGTCATGACGGCCTCCGATGTTGGTGAGCGACGTGGCGGGTCAGAGGGCCCAGCGGTGCTCGCGGACGAAGGGCAGGCGCGCCCAGGTCCGGCCGAAGCCCCAGGTGTTGCCCGCGTAGGTCGCCGCAAGGACGACGAGGACGACCGCGTAGATGAAGTGGTAGTCCGTCAGCGGGTTGGTCGACCCGCTCGCCGAGCCGTCGGCGGCCTGCTGGGCGAGCGGGAACTCGGCCAGCCACATCATCGCCATGGTGAGCACACCCGCGACGGCGCCGGCCCACAGGGCCACACCGGCGATCAGGGCGACGCCAACGCCGAGCATGGCGAGCATGAACAGAGCGTCGGCCCACCACGTGCCGGCCATCGCGTGGAACATCGACTGGAACGGGCCGACGTCCACCGAGCTCAGGAAGCCCTTCGTCGGCGAGCCGCCGTGGATCCAGGCCTTGGCGGCCGGCGTCGCGTAGCCGAGACCGAAGGTCTTGTCGAGGAAGGCCCACAGGAACACGAATCCGGTGGCGATGCGCAGGATCGCGAGAGCCTTGGCTCCCGGCGCAGCGGGTGCCGCAGCCGGCACCTGGGGGCGCGCAACGGTGGTGGTGCGGGGAGCGGTGATCGGAGAGGTCGACATGATCGGGTCCTTTCAGGATGGTTTCCGCTGACGGCCTGACTCTGGCCCCTCGGCGGGGTCCGACGCTGCGGCCGAGCGCCTCCCGGCGTAGGGACGAAGGTCATGACCGGTCGGTGACCATCGCCGGCTCGGCCACCATGGTCTCCGCGACCGGGGTGCCCCGAACGATCGTCACCGGGCAGCAGGCGTGCAGGACGCAGTGCAGACCCACGGACCCCAGCAGGGTGCTGGCGAGCCCGCCGCGCCCGCGGTGCCCGACCACCAGGACGTCGGCCTCCCGGGAGGCCTCGACCAGCACCTCGGCCGGGATCCCGGCATGCGCCTCGACGGTCGTATGCAGGACGTGCGCGTCCGCAGGGCGGGACGCGAGCACCTCGTCCAGCATCGCGTGCGCCTCCGCGCGTGCCTGGTCGAGCAGATCGGGGGTCGAGGCCGGTGCGGCCAGGCCGTAGGCCATCGCCCAGTACTCGGGCGGGCGGACCCCGACGATCACCCGCAGGCGGCCCCGGCGGCGGGCGGCTTCGGCCACCGCGTACTCCAACGCCGTTCGCGATGCCGGCGATCCGTCCACACCCACTGCCACGATGTCGTTCACGTCGTCCTCCCGCTTCGGGGCGTCGTAGGGTCAGGATCGGTCGGCCCGGCGACCGAGCACCTGGTCCGAGTTCAGCTCGCGCCGCGCCACGCAGCGCAGGACGTCCCGCCTGCTGACGATGCCGACCAGGCGGTCGCCGTCGACGATCGGTACCGAGCGGATGTGGTGGTCGAGGAGGTCCGCGACGACGTCGGCGAGATCGTCGTCGGGCCGCCTGCTGATCGGTGACTCCGTCATCACCTCGCGCACGGTCGGCTCGGACTCCGGCTCGACCGTCCACCCTTCCGGCACGATCCGGCCCCGGATCAGGTCGGCCTCGGTCGCCATCCCGATGATCCGTCCCGTGGCGTCGACCACCGGGACCGCGGTGAACCCGTGCGCGGCCAGCAGCGCCGCGGCGGCGAACCCGGGGGTGTCGGGCCGAACGGTGATCACCGGACTGCTCATGACATCGCGTGCCTTCATCTTCTGCCTCCTCCGTGGGTCACAGCTGCTTCGTCCACACCGGGCCCACCTGAGCCCATTCGCGCTCCCAGCGGGTGAGGTTGCGGGCTGCGGTCATGCGACGGACCGCCGTCCAGGCGCCCGCCATCACCGATCCGCCGGCAGCCAGGACTCCGGTGGCGCTCAGCACGCCGACCAGGATCGCCTCGGACTCGCCCAGTGGAGCCCGGACCGGGTCGCCGTTGCGGTCGATCCAGATCTGGACACGGCTCCCCGCGGGGGTGGCCGTCGGCACCTGCACCGAGCCCGTCCGTGTCCCGTCATGGGGAAGCGGCCACCGGGCCCGTGCGAGCACCGGTACCCCGGACCCGCTGTAGGCGCCCGTGAGCATCGGGGAGTCCTCGAGGGTGACGGCGTCGACCGGGGTCCGGGTCAGGCTCTCCAGCCGCGACCGTTCCGCGGACTGCGCATGTGCGGCGCTCGCGGCGAACACGGCGACGAGGGCGACCACGATCCCCACCGCTGCCAGCACCCAGGCGACGAGGTCCTCGACCAGATCGGTGCCGCGATGGGGAATCCGGCCCGTGCGGAGCTGTTCACCACCTCCGGGGCGCACCGGACCCACCTTCCCGTGCGGGCTCGGCGCGACCCCTGGCCGCATCGAGCAGCAGCCGCTGCTCGGCGGCCGCGATCGAGGAGCGGGCCGTACCGACGGCGTCCGGGTTGACCGACACCGAGGTGATGCCGGCGTGGACGAGGTGGTCGACGAAGCCCGGGTGCACCGAGGGCGCCTGCCCGCACAGCGAGGAGGTGATGCCCAGGCGGCGGGCGGCGCCGATGATGTCGGCGATGGCGGCCAGCACGGCGGGATCGGTCTCGTCGTAGAGCTCGGCACAGACCTCGGAGTCGCGGTCGACCCCGAGCACGAGCTGGGTGAGGTCGTTGCTGCCGATGGAGACGCCGTCGATGCCCAGCCCGACGTAGGCCGGGAGCCAGTGCAGCACGGACGGGACCTCGGCCATGACCCACCGGTGCATCCCGCGATGGCTCCCCAACGGGCTCGCGTCCACCAGCTCGAGGCAGGCCTCGAGCTCCCAGCGGGTCCGCACGAACGGGATCATCAGGTGCAGGTTGGGCGTGCGATCGCGCACCTGGGCGAGCATGCGCAGCTCGAGCGCGAACAGGTCGGGCTCGCGCAGGTATCGGTAGGCGCCGCGGTAGCCGATCATCGGGTTGTGCTCGTCCGGCTCGTGTGCGGCCCCGCCCTCGAGCCCGCGGAACTCGTTGCTGCGCAGGTCGGTGGCCCGGTAGATCACCGGGCGGGGCGCGAAGGCCTCCGTGATCTGCAGCAGCGACGCTGCCATCGCGGTGACGAACCGCTCCTGCTCACCGCGGGCGATCACCTCGCGCGGGTGGCGGCCACCGAGCGCCTCGGTGAGCATGAACTCCGCGCGCACCAGGCCGACGCCGTCGACCGGCCCGGCGGCCACCTGGGCGGCGTGCTCGGGCATGGCCATGTTGACGTAGAGCTTGGTGCCGATCGCGGCCGGAGCAGCCGAGGCGACCGGGGCCGGGGCGCCGACGATCGCGGGTGCGGTGCGTGCCGACGCGTCGGCGGGCAGCACCTCCCCGGTACTGCCGTCGACGGTGACGACCTGACCGTCACGCAACGTCGTGGTGGCGTCGCGGGCTCCGACGACGCAGGGCACCCCCAGCTCGCGCGCGACGATCGCGGCGTGGCACGTCGTGCCTCCGCTGTCGGTGACCAGCGCCGCAGCCCGCCGGATCGTCGGGAGCCAGTCCGGGTTGGTCATCGGTGCCACCAGCACCTCCCCCGCGCGCAGGTTCGCCCCCTGTGCAGGCGAGTCGAGCACCCGCACGACGCCGGTCGCCCGGCCGGGAGCGGCGGCGAGCCCACTGACCAGTGCGGCTCGCGACGCGCCTGCGGATCCGGTACCGAGCGTGGTGATGGGGCGGGCCTGCAACAGCCAGAGCCGTCCACCCGTGATCGCCCACTCGACGTCCTGCGGGACGCCGAAGTGGTCCTGGACCCGCACGGCCAGCCGGGCGACCTCGCTCGCCTCGTCGTCGCTGAGTACCCGCGCGGCGGCACGTTCGGGGTCGAGCTCGACGGTGAGATCGGTGCCGTCGCGGCCGCGGATGATCTCGTGGGTCTGGCGCCCGATGCGGGCGCAGACCAGGTGCTGGCCGTCGGCCGACATCTCGTAGGTGTCGGGTTGCACGGCGCCGCTGACCACGACCTCGCCCTGCCCGAACGCGGCCTCGACCACGACGACGTCCTGGCCGCGGTCGACCGGTGCTGCGGTGAACGCGACCCCGGCCCGTTGTGCCGCGATCATGACCTGGACGACGACGGCGATCGCGGGCTCGCCCGCCATGCCGCGCTCGGCGCGGTAGGCGATCACCCGCGGACCGAACGCCGAGGCCCAGCAGTCGATGATGCTGCGCAAGAGCGCGTCGGGACCCTGCACGTTGGTGAACGTGGCGTTCATGCCCGCGAAGGAGTCCTCGGCGCCGTCCTCGCCGACGGCCGAGGACCGGACGGCGACGATGGCTCCCGACTCGGTCTCGTCGGGAAGCGTGGCGTAGGCCCGACGCACGGCCTCGGCGAGCTCCGGGTCGACCCCGGCGCCGCGAACGAGGTCCTGCGCCAGCACCGAGAGGCGGTCGAGCTCGGTGGTGTCGGCGGCGACGGTCGCCACCGCACTGCGGTGCAGCTCGGCGAGCTGCTCCCGCACTCCCGCGTGCTGCATCGCGGCGAGGTAGGCCGCTGCCGGCAGCACGAATCCCGGCGGCACCGGGAAGCCGGCACCGATCAGCTCACCGAGATTCGCCGCCTTGCCACCGACCTGCGGGGAGTCGGTCGCTGCCACGGCGGTGAGCGGCCGGACGAGTTCCGCTGGAACGCGACCGACGGATGTTGCGTCGGTATCGCGGCCCGCTGTTGTGAGCGTCTCGGCGGTCATGCCGGCACCGCGGTGTCGGGTTGGACGACGGCGACGGGGCAGGCCGCCCTGTGCACCAGCGTGTTGCTGACCGACCCGAGGAACAGACCGGTGAAGTCACCGTGTCTCCGGGAGCCGACGACCAACAGCTGGGCACGGGTCGACAGGTCGAGCAGCGTGTGTGCCGGGCGGCCGTGCGCGACCACCTGCTCGACGGGGACGTCGGGGTACTTCTCCGACCAGCCGGCAAGGCTCTCGGACAGCACCCGGCGCTCGTCGTCGGCGGCGATGTCCCGGTCGATGATCGCGGCGACGTTGGGGTCGGAGATGAGGTCGATCCAGGTGTGCACGGCCACGAGAGGTGCACCGCGGGTTGCGGCAGCGTCGAACGCGAAGGCGATCGCGGCCTCGCTCAACGGCGTGCCGTCGACCCCGACGACGACCGCCGGGACGGCCGCTCCGGTGGTTTCCCGGTCACGGCCCCGGACCACGACGATCGGGCAAGCGGCGTGCACGGCCAGCGCGACCGGCACCGATCCCATGATCATTCCGTCGAACCGGCTGTGCCCGCGATCCCCGACGACGACCAGCTGGGCGTGCACCGTCTCGGCCGTCAGCACCCCGATGGCGTCGCCGACGACGAGCTGCCGCTCGACCTCGATGCCGGGCGCCTGCTCCAGCGCCTCGCGCGCTGCCGCGGCGATCAGGTGGCGGGCCCGCTCGAGAGCGATCTCCCGGTGGCCCGACCGCACGCCCGGCCCGCTCCGGCCGCGGTCCTCGATCCACTGGAAGGCATGCACGATCCGCAGCGGTACCTTGCGCCGACCTGCCTCGTCCGCTGCCCAACGCACCGCGCGCAGGGCGAACTGCGAGCCGTCGACGCCGACGACCAACGTCTGGCCCCGGTCCTGTCCGTCCATCACGTTTCCTCCTCAGGATCTCCGCAAGACGCTGCCGATTCGCGGTGCAGCCCGACACCGGCGCACGGCCCGCTTCGGAGGGCCGTTCGGCCCGGTGGCCGGTCGTCCGGAGGCGCGGCACGGCCGGCGGCGACGTACCAGGGCCGAACGGCCCTTCCGGAGTGCGCTGCTCGGCCCCACCTCGATCAGGCCGGGTCCCCGTGGTGGCGGGCCCCCCGGCCCTGCCGCAGCGCACCCGGTGAGGCCGATCCTGACGATCACGCCGGACGACCCGGCCACGACGCACGCGGAGGAGCGAATGAACCTCGATCTCGCACGGTGGCAGTTCGCGATCGTCACCGTGTACCACTTCCTGTTCGTCCCGTTGACGATCGGGCTCTCGGTCCTCGTCGCCGGGATGCAGACCGCCTGGGTCCGCACCTCCGACGAGCGCTACCTGCGGATGACGAAGTTCTGGGGCAAGCTGTTCCTGATCAACTTCGCCATGGGCGTGGTCACGGGGATCGTGCAGGAGTTCCAGTTCGGCATGAACTGGAGCGACTACAGCCGCTTCGTCGGCGACATCTTCGGCGCGCCGCTGGCCATCGAGGGCCTGCTGGCGTTCTTCCTGGAGTCCACCTTCCTCGGGCTGTGGATCTTCGGGTGGGATCGGCTGCCCAAGCGTGTTCACCTGGCGTGCATCTGGATCGCGTCGATCGGCACGATGCTCTCGGCGTACTTCATCCTCGCCGCGAACTCGTGGATGCAGCACCCCGTCGGCTCGGTCGTGAACAACGCCCGCGGCCGCGCCGAGCTCACCGACTTCGGCGCGGTGCTGACCAACTCCACCGCGATCGGCGCGTTCACCCACACCATCACCGCGTGCTTCGTCACCGCCGGCATGTTCGTGCTCGCCATCAGCGCCTACCACCTCGCCCGCAAGCAGCACACCGAGGTGTTCCGGCCGTCGCTGCGGATCGCGCTCGTCACGGTCCTGATCGGCAGCCTCGGCGTCGTCGTCACCGGCGACCTGCAGGCCAGGCTGATGACCGAGCAGCAGCCGATGAAGATGGCCGCGGCCGAGGCGCTCTACGACACCGTGGCGCCCGCCTCGTTCTCACTGTTCACCGTCGGTTCGCTCGACGGCTCGCAGGAGGTCTGGAGCATCCGCGTGCCCCGCGTGCTCTCGTTCATGGCCACCGGTTCCTTCGACGGCCAGGTCGAGGGCATCAACGACCTGCAGCAGGCGTCGGTGCAGAAGTACGGCCCCGGCGACTACTCACCGAGCATCCCGACGACGTACTGGACGTTCCGGCTGATGATCGGGTTCGGGATGCTCGCCGGGCTGCTGTCGGTGATCGGGCTGTGGCTGACGCGCCGCCGAGCCCGCAGGCCCGTCCCTCGCTGGTTCTACGTGGCCGGGCTGGCCGGGCTGGTGCTGCCGTTCGCGGCCAACAGCGTCGGCTGGATCTTCACCGAGATGGGCCGCCAGCCCTGGTCGGTGTTCGGGATCCTGCAGACGGCCGACAGCGTCTCGCCGAGTGTCGGCGCGGGGTTGGTCCTCACGTCGCTGATCGTGCTCACCGTGCTCTACGGCGCGCTGGCCGTGATCGACGGCGTGTTGATGGTGCGCTACGCCAAGGCCGGTCCGCCGCCACCCACCCCTGTCGGGACCGACGGTCCCGACGATTCCGACGCGCCGCGGCCGCTCGCCGTGGCCTACTGAGGAGCGCCGAGATGGCACTCACCGACATCTGGTTCCTGCTCATCGCCTTGCTCTGGACCGGCTACTTCGTGCTCGACGGCTTCGACTTCGGCGTCGGGATGCTGCTGCCGCTGGTCGGGCGCACCGAGACCGACCGCCGCGTCGCGATCAACACCATCGGCCCGGTCTGGGACGGCAACGAGGTCTGGCTGCTGGTCGCGGGCGGCGCGACGTTCGCCGCGTTCCCCGAGTGGTACGCCAGCCTGTTCTCCGGCTTCTACCTGGCGCTGCTGCTCATCCTCGTCGCGCTCATCGTCCGCGGGGTGGCGTTCGAGTTCCGCGGCAAGATCGACAGCGACCGGTGGCGCCGCAACTGGGACCGCGCCATCGTCGCCGGTTCCGCGGTGCCCGCCCTGCTGTGGGGCGTGGCCTTCGCCAACATCGTGGCGGGTGTCCCGCTCGATGCCCACCACGAGTTCACCGGCTCCCTGCTCACCCTGCTCAACCCCTACGCGCTGCTGGGCGGGTTGGCGACGCTGTCGCTGTTCGCGCTGCACGGCGCGGTGTTCCTGGCGCTCAAGACCAGCGGTGACGTCCGGATCCGGGCCCGGGCGCTGGCCCGCAACCTCGGGCTCGCGACGATCGTCGCCGGCGGCGGGTTCCTGGTCTGGACGTTCCTCGCCCACACGACCAGCTGGACGGCCGCGCCCGTTCTCGTCGCGGCGGCCGCCCTGATCGGCGCTGTCGCCATGAACGGGAAGGGGCGCGAGGGCTGGGCCTTCCTGCTCACCGCCGGGGCGATCCTGGCCGTGACGGTGACGCTGTTCGGCACGCTCTACCCGGACGTGCTCCCCTCCAGCACCGATCCCGCGAACAGCCTCAACACCGTCAACGCCGCCTCGACGCCCTACACGCTGACGATCATGACCTGGGTCGCCGTCGTGTTCACCCCGATCGTGCTCGCCTACCAGGCCTGGACGTTCTGGGTGTTCCGCCGCCGCATCGGCAGCGCCGACATCCCGGCACCGACCGGTCTGCCGGCACGATGAAGCCGCTGGACCCGCGGCTGTTGCGGCACGCATCGGCCGCCCGCCGGTTCGTCCTGCTGGCCGCCGCCATCGCCGTGGTGACCGCGGGTCTGGTGCTCGTGCAGGCGCAGCTGCTCGCCACGGGCATCGACGCCGCCTTCCTCGGTGGCGCCACCCTCGACGCGGTCGCGCCCGTGCTGTTCGCGCTGCTGGCAGTGGTGGCCGGCCGGGCCGGGCTCGCCTGGGCGGCCGAGGTGGCCGCTCACCGGGCCGCGGCCGACGTGATCCGGCAGCTGCGCTCGCGGCTGGTCGAACACGTGCTGCGGCTCGGGCCCCGCCACCGCGACCTGCCCCCGACCGGCGAGCTGGCCACGCTCGCCACCCGCGGCCTCGACGGGCTGGAGGGCTACTTCAGCAGGTACCTGCCGACGCTGCTGGTGGCCGCGGTCGTCCCGGCCGTCGTCGCCGGGCGGATCCTGCTCGCCGACTGGGTGTCCGGGCTCATCATCGGCGTGACCGTGCCGCTGATCCCGATCTTCATGATCCTGATCGGGCTGCACACCGAGCACTCCACCCGTCGCCAGTGGCGCACGCTCGCGGTGCTGGGGCACCACTTCCTCGACATCGTCGCCGGTCTCGACGTGCTGGTGGCGTTCGGTCGGGCTCGCACCCAGTCGGGGCGGCTGCGTGAGCTGGCCGAGTCCTACCGCAGGGCGACGATGCGCACGCTGCGCGTCGCGTTCCTCTCCGCACTGGTGCTGGAGCTGCTCGCGACGCTGTCGGTCGCGCTCGTCGCGGTCTCGGTCGGGCTGCGGCTCGTCGAGGGTCGGCTCGACCTGTTCACCGCGCTGGTGGTGCTCGTGCTGGCTCCGGAGGTCTACCTGCCGCTGCGTGCCGTGGGTGCCCGGTTCCACGACTCGGCCGAGGGGCTCGCGGCCGCGACCGACGTGTTCGCGGTGCTGGAGACCGCGGCAGCGGATCGGGACGGCCGGATCCCGGCGCCGGACCCGACGCATGTGGACCTCGCGCTGCACGGAGTCGCCGTGGACGGCCGCGCCGGTCCTGTCCTCGACGGGCTCGACCTCGTGTTCGAACCCGGCAGCCTCGTCGGGATCCGCGGGGCCAGCGGTGCCGGCAAGTCGACGCTGATCGACCTGCTGCTCGGGCTGCGCTTCCCGGACGCCGGCCGGGTCACCGTCGGCGGTGTCGATCTCGCCGACATCGACCGCGGCGCCTGGCTGCGCCGGGTGGCCTGGGTCCCGCAGCACCCCGTCCTGCTGGCTGGGACCGTCGCCGACAACATCCGCCTCGCCGACCCCGGTGCGCCCGTCGACCGGGTGCAGGCCGCCGCCCGGGCGGCGGCGCTCGACATCCCGCTGACCACCACCGTCACCGAGGGCGGCGCCGGGCTGTCCACCGGGCAGCGCAGGCGGGTCGCGCTGGCCAGGGCGATCCTGGCCGATCGCCCGCTCCTGCTGCTCGACGAGCCGACCGACGGTGTCGACGCCGAGACGGAGGAGGTGATCCTCGCGGCCCTTCCGGGCATCACCGCGGGCCGGACGACCGTGCTGGTCAGCCACCGGCCCGAGGTACTCGCCCGCTGCGACCGCGTCGTCGACCTCCCCGGCGCCACCGCCACCGCCCCCGCTCAGGGCGACAACCGGCCCGCCGGGACCCGGGTGGCGACATCCCCGCCGCCGTCCGCTGCCCAGGGCCGGGCGGACGTGCCACCGTCCGGTCCTCCTGACCGCGGCGGGCGGGGCGGGCTGTGGTGGACGCTCACGGCAGCCCGTTCCCAGCGGTGGCGCCTCGCGCTGGCGGTGCTGATCGGGACCGCTGCGCTCGGCTGCGGCGTCGCGCTGACCGCGGTCTCCGCGTGGCTGATCTCCGCCGCCGCGCTGCAACCACCGGTGCTGACCCTGATGGTCGCGATCGTCGCGGTGCGGGCGTTCGGCCTGGGCAGGGGTGCGCTGCGCTACGCGGAGCGGCTGGTGTCCCACGATGCCGCGCTGCGCGCATCGAGCGCGCTGCGGATCCGGATCTGGAACGCGCTGGTCCGGCTCGGACCGGCGACGACGGCCCGCATGCGCCGCGGCGAGCTGCTCTCCCGGCTCGTCGGTGACGTCGACGCCCAGCAGGACGTGCTGGTCCGGGTCGTGCTCCCGGCCGCATCGGCCACGCTCGTCGGGATCGGTGCGAGCGTCGGGATCGGACTGCTGCTCCCCGCCGCCGGTTGGCTGCTCGCCGCCGGGTTCCTCATCGCCGCGGTCGGCGCACCCGCACTCACGGCGTGGGCGGCCCACCGCACCGAGGCGACCGGCGCCGCGGCACGCGGTGCGGTCATCGCCGGTGCCGTCGAGGTGCTGGAGGCGGCTCCGGACCTGATCGCGTTCGGCGCGGCGGGCCGTTTCCGGGCCCGGTTGGCGGACGCCGACGACCGGCTCGGCGCGTTGCTGCGTCGGGCGGCGACGTCGCGAGGGCTCGGCAGCGGGCTCGGCGTGCTGGCCATCGGCGCGATGTCGGTGGCCGCCACGGCCGTCGGGATCGTGGCGGTGCGCGCCGGCACCCTCCCCGGACCGGCGCTCGCGGTGTTGGCCCTGACCCCGCTCGCGCTCGCCGACGTCGTCGCGGGACTGCCGGACGCCGCCGTGCGGCTGCTCGGTGCTCGGCCCGCGGCGCGCCGGCTCGCCGAGCTGGAACGCCTGCCGGCGGCCGTGCCCGATCCCACCGCACCGGCCGGGGTGGCGCCACCGTCCATGCTGGCCGCGCAGGCGCTGGCCGTGCGCTGGCCCGGCACCGAACGCGATGCCGTGGCGGGCGTCGATCTCGCCGTCGGCGGCCGGCTTCGTGTTGCGCTCACCGGACCGTCCGGGTCCGGGAAGTCGACCGTCGTGGCGGCACTGCTGCGCACGCTGGAACCCACCGGTGGGCGGCTGCTCGCCGACGGGCGCGACGTCCACACGCTGACCGCCGACGAGCTGCGCCGCGGTATCGCCTGGTGCGGACCGCACGCGCACCTGTTCGACAGCACGTTGGGGGCCAACCTGCGGCTCGCCGCCCCGGACGCGAGCGACGCCGACCTCGTCGACTGCCTGCACCGGGCCCGGCTCGGTGGCTGGTTCGACGGTCTGCCCGACGGGCTGGACACCCCGATCGGGGAGCACGGCGGCGCCGTCTCCGGTGGCGAGCGGCAGCGCATCGGGGTGGCCAGGGCCCTGCTGGCCGATCGCCCGATCCTGGTGTTCGACGAGCCGACGGCCCACCTCGACGACGCCACCGCCGCAGCGCTGGCCACCGAGATCCTCGATGCCAGCGCCGATCGTTCGGCGCTCATCGTGACCCACCGCCCCGAGCAGACCCCCGGCCTGCCCCAGGTCCGGATCACTGCGCCGGGCCGGATCTGCGGCGGGGGACACAGCGTGTCCGCAGGTTCCACGGGTGCGACAGCACCGTCACGTGCGACAGCACCGTCAGCCGTACCAGCGCGACGTGGATGACCAGGAGCCGAGGAGCGAACCAGACGGGCCGGTGGATGCCTCGATCGACAACCGGACCCGGGTGGGGACCGTCCTGATGCCAGCGCGACCGGACGGAATGCAGGGCCCCTGGACCGGCGAAGCGACGGACAGGGGTGGGCCCTCCGGTGATGCGTCCGCACCGCCGGAGGGCCCACCCGTTCGCGCCACCGACTCAGTCCGCGTCGGCCTGCCCGCGGATCGAACGGATCTCCACCCGCGCCGGCCACCCCGCCGGCGTCGCGGCGTCAGTGACCACCTGGTCATCCACCCGCACCCACCCGTTGCGGAGATGGCCCAGCGCCCGCTGCTCGGTGATGCCCGACTCGATCAACCGGTCCATGACCGTCTTCTCCACGACCGCGCTTCCCGTAGCCATGATGGGCTCCCTATCCTCGTCCTTCGAATTCGAGAGACATTCCCTCACCCCGGACACTAC
This sequence comes from Pseudonocardia sp. GCM10023141, assembly GCF_042653605.1. NCBI lineage: Bacteria > Bacillati > Actinomycetota > Actinomycetes > Pseudonocardiales > Pseudonocardiaceae > Pseudonocardia > Pseudonocardia sp. GCM10023141. The sequence goes on along the minus strand of NZ_JBHSIR010000083.1, from coordinate 30,294 downwards.
GCGCGGAAGAACAACCGAGGAGCAATTCAAAGAATTCCGTGAATTGTCAGGCCGAGGGTCCCGGAAATCGCGGGACCTTCGTTCCCCCTATGGACTGGAACGCCGATAGGTCCGCCTTGGGGGTGGCCGCACTGTGACAAGGTGCTCTACCATGCCGTCGACCACAGCCCGTCGTACCTGTGGAACTCCGCGACCTGGGAGATCAGCGAGACACTGCTGCCGTTCCTGCCCCGTCGTCATGGTGGTGTCAGGATCCGTGAGGTGCGGAGCAGGGCTCTCGGCCTGCGGCGGGGAACCGAACGGCTCTACGAGCGCGGGAGTGCCTGCGGAAGGGTCGACCGGGTGGCGGAGGGTCTGGGACGAGGAGGAGTCGTTCACACCGAGGCGGGCGCGCCGGGGCCGACACGTCGCCGCGACCGGTCCACTCCGCAGGCGACACCGATCGGCAGGCACCCCCGTGACCTCGTTGAACTGGTGCTCGTCTGTGGTCTGCTCGCGGGGGCCGCCATCGCGTCGGTCATGCTCGCTCCGGGACCGGTGGAGTTGGGGCTTCTCGAGCAGATCCAGCAGCTACCGGGCGGTGTCGGGGTCTCGTGGCAGGCACTGGCCCTGGTCGGCGGGTGGGGCGGCCCGGCGGCCGTACTGGCGGTCACCCTCTACCTCAAGAGGATCAGGCTGGCTGTGGAGCTGGGGGCCGCGGCGGCGGTGAGCTGGATTCTCGCGCTCGGCATCGCAGGGATCGTCGGGGCCCGGCCCGCGCCCTCAGAGCTCGACGCGACCGGGCTGAGCCTTCCGGGCGTCGACGGGCTTCCGTTCCCGGCCCTGCACGTTGCCGTCGCGTCGGCGCTGGTGGCGGTGCTGGCGCCGTACCTCGCCACGCGGTGGCGGGCTGCGCTGTGGGCGGTCCCGCTGCTCGTCGCTGTTGCGGACCTCCACCTCGGGGCCGCCCTACCGCTCGGTGCGCTGGCCGGGGGGCTCCTCGGCCGGGGTGTCGGCGCAGCTTCCCACCTCGTGTGGGGTGCACCGGGACGGCGCACGACCGGACCAGCGGTGCGGCGGGCCCTGGAACAGGCCGGGATCGCGGTCGTCGAGCTCGTCTCGCTCCGTACCCGGATGTGGGGGCCGCTGGAGTTCGCGGTGACCACCGGTACGGGGGAAGTCCTGCGGGTCGAGATCGTGCAACGGCTGCATCGAAGGGCCACCATCTGGTACCGGTTGCGCCGCCTGCTCGCCTCGGTCGAGGTCGAGGACGAACCCCCGCTGGCGAGCACCCGGCACGAGACCGAGCACGAGGCCCTCGTCACGGTGGTCGCGGAACGGGCGGGCCTGCGCACGCCGCCACTGGTGACGATCTGCGAGGCCGGGCACGGGGCCCCGCTGCTCGTGCGCAGGGAGATCGCCGGGACTCGGCTCACCGAGCTGCCCGCGGAGCAGGTCGACGACGGCCTGCTCGACGCGGTCTGGGCACAGGTGGCGGTGCTGCAGCAGGCCCGGATCGCCCACCACGACCTGCGTGCGGCGAACGTCCTGGTCGACTCCGACGGCCGACCCTGGATCCTCGGACTGACCTTCGGCAAGATCGGCGCCTCCCCGCTGCGCTGCGCCCAGGACCTCGCCGAGGTACTCGTGTCCGTCACGTCGGTCGTCGGCGTCGAGCGGGCCGTCCGCAGCGCGTGCCGGTCGGTCCCCGCGGCCCGACTCGAACCGGCCATGGCCCATCTCCAGCCCCTCGCCCTGCCGCGGCGCATCCGCACCCAGCTCGCTCGGGAGCGCTACGAGCTCACCGAGTTGCGGGGCCGCCTCGCCGAGGAGATCGACCGGCCCGTCCCGACCCTGCGGTCCCCGGTCCGTCCCGCCACGGTGGTCGGGTTGCTCCTGCTCGGGGCCGCGGTCTACGCGGTGCTGCCGTTGGTCTCGAGCGTCGGCGAGGTCGCCGCCGCGCTCCGCGAGGCGGACCGGGCCTGGCTCGCGGTGGCCACCGGCACCGGCTTGGTGGCGATCCTGCTGTCGGCGGTGTCGATACTCGGCTCGAGCCCGATCACGCTGCCGTTCTGGCGTACGACCGGTGTGCAGCTCGCCGCCGCGTTCACCGGCCGGACGACCCCGGGCGGGATCGGATTCTTCGGGATCAACGTCGCGTTCCTGGAACGGCTCGGGGTCCGGCGCGCTTCGGCGGTGGGCGCGACCGTGCTCAACGTCGCCGCCGGGAGCGTCGTCGGCGCGCTGTGCTGCGTGGCCGGCCTGCTCGCACTGGGCGCGTCGACCGTCGTGCGGGATCTCCGGATCCCGCTGGGGTGGCCGCTCGCGGCCGGCGCTGTCGGGGTGGCCGTCGCCGTCGCCGCGGTGCTCGCGTCCCCGTTCGGCAGGCGCACGATCCTGCGACCCGGCCGGGTGATCGCCCGCGAGCTCGGCGCCACCCTGCGACGGCCCGTCCGGGCGACCCAGCTGTTCGGTGGGGCGCTCGGGCACGTGCTGGCGTCCGGGGCAGGGCTGGTGGCGAGCCTCGCCGCGTTCGGGGAGACCCTCCCCGTGGTGGGGGTTCTGGCTGTCTTCATGGTCGCTCAGACGCTCGGCCACCTGCTGCCGATCCCGGGCGGCATCGGGCCGGTGGAGGCGATGATGATCGGTGGTCTGGTCACGCTGGGGGCCGGCCCGAGCGTCGCGGTCGCCGCGGTACTGGTGTGCCGGCTGCTGACGTACTGGCTACCCGTCCTCCCGGGCATCGCCCTTTTCCGGTATCTCCAGCACCGCAGCGTGATCTGACCCTTGTGCCCGTCCCGGGCGCTCGCAACGAACGGCCCATTCGTCAGATCAATTCACCGTTGTTCCGGAAAACGCAAGAGCCCGGCTCCCGGATGGGAGACGGGCTCGACCCGTTGCAGAGCTGCGCATCAGGATGATCGGCACGGATCACCGCCGACGTTGTTCCCGCGGCGTGGGTACATTTGCACCGAACTGGGAATGACCTGTCCGGTGCAGCGACGATGGCAGCCGTTCTGTTCCCGCCGTCGCCGACCGGGCGCTAACGAACTTTCTCGGGGATGCGCTCGATGGCCTCCAGGATGTGCGCAGCGAGGTTCACCGCGGTTTTGTCGTCGAGGTCGGAATGGTCGGTGATCGCCTTCGCGACCAGGTTCACGCGCTGCTGGTAGATGGAGATGTAGGGGGTTGTGGTGCTGGTCATCAGGACTCCCGGTCAGGTGGTCGGAGGCGGAGTTCGGGCAGTGGGATCTCCTCGGCTGAGGGACCCATCGACTCAGGATGGGTCTCCGTCGCCGGCAGCGTCAGGGTCGGGAGACCTCAACGCTCAGGTCGGAACGACCCGGTGCAGTCGGGTAGGCATTGCTCGACGGGCCGATGACGACGCGGGCGATCGTGTTGTCGGAGCAGCAAGCCACGTTCGGACGGTCTGCGTCTCGGCACGCGCTCTGGTGGGCCGCGGTGTTCAGGGAATCGCAGTTCGGCCTCATCGAGGACCGACCATTGCTGGTGCGTCTGCAGGACTTCCGGCCCTGCTGCCGACATCGCCGATGCTCGAGTATGGATGCATCGGGTGCTGCTGACGCGAACCCCGGACCTCGGTCGGGCCCGGCTCACCCACTCCACGACCGACACATCGGGATGACGTGATGACTCTGACACCTGCCGCGCCAACCTCTGGACCGGTTCCGCCGGCAGCCACCGATCGGTCGGTGATCCGGTTGCGCGTCAAGCCCGACACGACGACTACCGGCAGCGTCGACGGGGCCTGGTGGCCACGCTCTCGTGACCTCGCCACCGAGGTCCCCGTGTTGGCCGGCGCGCTCGCCGGATCGTGGGACCCCGTCGAGAGCGTGAGCTATCACCTCGCCGACTGGAACACCGGCCCACGAAAGATCGACTCGGCTGCGTGGCCGATCCGCCTGGACGGTTTCCGGATGCAGCACCCCGGCACCATCGATGTGATAAGTCGCCTCCGACGGCTGACGTTGGTGGTGATCTCGCCCGAGACGGCCGCCGACGCAGCCGAGCGCACTCTTGCCAGAGCCGCGCAGCCCGGCAACATCGACGGTGTCGACGAGTTGCTCGACCCCCATCCGCACCGGGTGCCGGCACCGGAACCCGAGTCGACGGCGAACGGCGAACCCACCGTGCAACACCGGCGGAACGGGACCTGAAGACGACTCACGTGGACGCTCACGGTGTCCATGAGTCCGAACCCACCGGTTGCGGAGATGGCTGGAACGCCGACAAGAGCAGTGCGGCCCCTCGGCACCGGGCCGGGAGACCCACGTGAGACGGCTCGCGGGCGGGAAGCATGAAACCAGGCGAACTCGGACGGACCACAGGTGCAGGATGATCCGCACAGCGAAGGACCTGACCGTCGCGGTGACCGGCCCGACCGGCACGTTCGGGTCCGGGTTGATCCCGCTCCTGCAGGCCGACGACCGCGTCGCCCGGATCATCGGGATCGCCAGGCGCCCGTTCGATCCGGCAGCGCACGGCTGGACCAAGATGGAGTACCGGCGCGGTGACGTGCGCGACCCGGCCGCCCTGCGGGACGCGTTCGGCGATGCCGACGTCGTCGTTCACCTCGCCTTCCTGATCACCGGCACCGCGTCGCGTGGGACGACGAAGGCGATCAACGTCGACGGCACCCTCAACGTGTTCCGGGCGGCGGCCGCCGCCGGTGCGCACCGCTTCGTCCACGCCTCCTCGGTCGCCGCCTACGGCTTCCATCCGGACAACCCTGCCGAGCTGACCGAGGACTGGCCGGTGCGACCGGCCGCCCGGCTGTTCTACGCGCAGGAGAAGGCCCAGCTCGAACACCTGCTGGAGCACGAGGCCGCGGAGCACCCCGGGGTGGCGCTCTACATGCTCCGGCCGCCGATCGTGCTCGGCCCACACTTCCTGGGCGCCAAGGAGTTGCTGCCCGGACCGCTCGCACCGCTCGGCCGCTGGCTCGCGCGACAGGTGGGCACGCTGCCCGTACCGCTTCCGATGCTGGTGCCGGAGTTGACGATGCAGCTCATCCACGAGGAGGACGTCGGGCAGGCGCTGCTGCTGTGCGTCGTCGGTGCCGGGCCACCCGGCGCCTACAACATCGCCGGGGACGGCACGGTGACAGCGGTCGACATCGCCCGCGAGCTCGGAGCCGTCGCGATCCCACTTCCGGCCGGACCCGTGCAGGCCGCTGCCCGTGCCGTCGCCGCACTCCCGTTCCTGCCGGCAGCGGCGGAGTGGGTCGAGGCGGCGAGCCGTCCGACGATCATGGACACCACGAAGGCGCGGACGGAGCTGGGCTGGAAGCCCGTCTACACGGGCCTGGAGGCGCTGCGCGACACCCTCCGCCGCCATCGTGCACGCCGATCTGCAGGCGCGCGGCGACTATCACTCGATCACCGTCTCGGCCCCTGATCGTCGGGACCGACGGCGGCGGCACCGGGCCGGCCACCCAGCGCGGGTGCCTCGAGCTGATGGGCTGCTGCGGCGCCGGCAAGGTCGGGAGGCGACCTACCCCTCCAGGAGCCGCGCCCGCCGGGTCAACGGCCAACCCACCTCCAGGATCGCCTGGGGGCACAGGCCGGGCCCTCCGACAGACCCCGGAAGCCCGAGAGCGGCCCGGAGGTCCGGTGGCCACGCCACCACGCGCGCCGCGAAGCCGAGCGCGACGGCCGTGAGCACCACCCGCTGCACGCCCTGGCCCACCCGCAACTGCATGGCCGGGACGTCGTAGTTGCTCCCGATCACCGCGACCAGGCCGCTGCACCGGCGACCGCCGACCGACGGTACGGCGCCGATGAGCTGCTCCCGGTCACCGGCATCCACGACGCTGCGCAACCAGACCCCCTCCGCCTCGGCAGCGCGCCGCACCAGGTTGCGGATCCCGTCCGGGACCGGCCGCAGGCCGATCTCGGGGCAGCGCCGCGCTGCGCGCCCGATCGTGTCGGCGAGCTCGCGCTCAGCGGGGGTGGGATCGGACCGCTTCCCGCGCCGCACGACGGCGAGCACCCGGGGCCGGGCCGGATCGGGGAGCAACGTCGTCACCGGGCGGTCGCCCATCGCCGCAACGGTGAGCCGCATGTTCAGCAGCGCCGCGCCCGCAGCCACCCGGACCGCGGCGGCACCCGCGGGCGAGCTCGGCAGGCTGCGAACGGATTCGGCCCGCAGCTCGACACCACGATCCACGGGCCACAGCCGCCACGGCCGGTCCCCCGGCTGCGCCACAGCGGCGTTCGCGGCCCGGCGCAGGTGCTCCACCTCGATCCAGGGCGTGGTCGGGACCTGCAGACCCAACAACTCAGCCGTCATGGTTCGAGTCTGCTGATGCGGCCGCACAGCGGGGAGGGCCGGAGGACCCGAGCTGCCCCTCCGATGGTCCGCAGGTGGGTGGGCCGCGCCGGCTCCGGCCGGGCCCAACGACCCCGGCGGGCGGGGCCGCTCGCCGCTGCCGTGCTCGTGGGCGGGCGCCCACGATCGGGGTGGAACCGCCTCCCAGCGCACCGATGAGGAGCCCACCATGCCGACGCCGGAGCAACGCCTCGCCGCCCCGCCCGAGTGCCTCGACGCGGACCCGTTCGCCGGGCGGCTGATGACGCGCCGGCTCGTCGCCGTCGTCCCGGAGGCCACCGTGCTGGTCGCCCTGCGGTTGATGGCCGAGCACGACGTCCGCCACGTCCCCGTCATCGAGGGCGGCCGGTGCCTCGGGCTGGTGTTCGAGTCCGATGTCCTGCGCGGCGTCGGCATCGGCCTGATCCCCAGCACGCACCCGCCGTTGCTGGTGGCTGCGCTGTGCCGGCCGGTGCCGATACTCGGCGTGCACGAGCGGCGTTCGGCGGCAGCGCGTCACATGGAGGACGCCGGCACCGATGCGGTGCTGGTGGTCGAGGACGGGGCCCTCCTCGGGATCATCACCGCGACGGACCTGATCCGCTCGCTCGCCCTGGACGCGCCGCCACCAGCACCGGGCGTCGCACCATGACCACAGCGGATCTCCTGCTGGGAGAACGGATACGGGCCCGGAGGCGATCGTCGCGCCGCCGGGCCCGGCCCGTCGCACCTGGCCGGCGCTAGCGCCGGCCACCCACGGCCGCGGCGCGGACCCGTCCGATCCGGACGTGGCCGTGGTCGTAGACCTCGCCTGCGGCCGTCACCGTACCGATCCGGACGTGGCCGTGGTCGAACACGTCTCCGGTGGCGGTGGCGGTGCCGATCCGCACACCGCGGTTGTCGTACACGTCCTGCGAGCCGGTCATGGCGTTCTCCTCCTGTTGGGTGTGGGTGCTGCTCGGTTGTGGGTGCTGCCGATCACGACCACCGCGACGGACCGACCGGGTCGGGCCGAACGACGGCAACCGGGCATGACGAGTGGTGCAGCAACGCATGGCTGATCGAGCCCAGGAAGATCCCGGACACGGCACCGTGCCCGCGGGTGCCGACCACCACCAGCTGCGCCTCCGTGCTCAGCTCCACCAGCTCGCGCGCGGCGATGCCCCTGCGGTGCACCCGCTGCACCGGCACCCCCGGGAACATCGCGGCGCAGCAGGCGACCGCCGCGGACAGCTCCGCCCATTCCACGGTGGCCACCGCGTCCCAGTCCACGAGCAGTGCCGCCTCGGGCCGCATCAGCGCGGGGTGGCGCCACACGTGCACGGCGACCAAGGGGGCGCCGCGCCGTGCCGCCTCCTCGAACGCGAACCGGACCACGGCAACGGAGTCGGGTGGCTCGCCCACACCGACCACGACGGGACGGCAGGCGTCCGCCGGATCGTCGTGCTCGACACCGCGCACCACCACGACGGGACACGCGGCATGCGCGGCCAGCGCGACGGCGACGGATCCCACGAGCATGCCGGTGATGCCACCCCGGCCGCGGTCGCCGACCACGAGCAGCTGCGCGTGGCGCGACTCGGTGATCAGCCGCGGGATCGGATGATCCCTGAGCACCTCACCGGTCACGCTCGAGTGCGGGGCGACAGCCCGGGCATGCGCGATCGCCGCCGACACGATCTCATGTGCGGCTTCGAGCAGCACCCCGCCGGCGTCGGCAGCCATGACGGCGCCGTACCGATCGGCCGGAAGCAGGCCGAAGGCATTGATCACGCGTAGTGGCGCGTCGAGCCGCGCCGCTTCGGCCGCGGCCCAGCGGACGGCGCGCAGCGCCGAGTCGGACCCGTCGACGCCGACCAGCACCGCAGCCACCGGCCCCGCCGGGTCACCGTGCTTGCCTGGTTCCACCATGGACGCTCCTCGTGTCGCGGTCCACGATCGTCGGTGGTGCCGCCCTGCGGGCAGCGGCGTCCGGCCTGTCCCACCGGGACCTCCGCCCTGCAGATCGGGGCGTATCCGGGCATCGCGCGCCACTGCGACAGGCCGTTCGACCGTCAACCGCCGGGCACTCCGCCGCTGCTGCGACGCGTGTCAGCGGAGCACCGTGTGCCCATCGACCGAACGAAGGGATGGGCCATGGCACAGCAGCAGCGGATCGTCGTCGGACTCGACGATTCCGAGGGTGGCCGGGCGGCGCTGGCGTTCGCACTGCACGACGCGGCCCGGCGGGATGCGACGGTGGAGGCGGTGGCCGCGTTCGAGATCCCGCAGTACTGGATGGCACTCGGTGGCACGATGCCCATCACCTCGACGGTGGACGTCCGGGAAGCGTGCCGGGCGCAGGCCGCCCGCATCGCCGACGAGGTGTGCGCCGCGATGGCCGACTCGTTCTACGAACTTCCCGAGGTCACGGTCGTCGCTGTGAGTGGCAGCCCGTCCGCCGTGCTGTTGCACGCTGCCCGCGACGCCGACCTGCTCGTCGTGGGCAGCCGCGGCCGGGGCGGGTTCACCAGCGCGATGCTGGGCTCGGTGAGCCTGCACTGCGTGCTGCACGCGCGCTGCCCGGTGACGGTCGTGCACCCCGACTCCGTGCCGGTGGCCCGGTCAGCGGCCGCATGGGCCTGATCGCGGCGATCGGCGGACGCCATCCGGCGGTCATCGACGAGGGGTGCGGTCGCCGAGCAGGCCGCGGACCTGACCGTCGATGACGAGATCCTCCCTGGCGTGCACGACCAGTGTGCGGGCCGCGGCACCGGCGATGCCGACGTCGGTGTCGGTGCCCGGCCGGGCCGCGGTGTTCGCGCCGGAGTCGAGCGCGAGCCCGAGGAACCCGAGCCCGCCGACGGCCCGCGCGCGCAGGTCGGCGGCGTGCTCCCCGACCCCGCCGCTGAACACGAGCACGTCGAGGCCCCCCAATGCCGCCGTCATGGCGGCGATCCCCGCGCGCAGCCGGTGGAGCCAGACGGCGACGGCGAGCTCGGCATCGGGCTGCCGGTCACGCTCGGCGGCGACGACCTCGCGCATGTCGGGTGTTCCGGCCAGTCCCAGCAGGCCGGACTCGTGATCGAGTGCGTCGGCCACCGCCGCCACGTCCAGCCCGCCGTGCGCGACCAGCCACAGCGGCACGGACGGGTCCAGGTCACCGCTGCGGGTGCCCATCACCAGTCCGGCGGTCGGCGTGAAACCCATGGTCGTGTCCACGGACCGCGGACGAGCGCCGTCCCAATCGACGGCGCAGAGCGAGGCCCCCGATCCCAGATGGGCCACCACCGTGCGCGGTGCCGGCCCGGCCAGCGCCGCCGCCCGCCCCGCCGCCCACTCGTGGGCCAGTCCGTGGAAGCCGTAACGCCGCACGTCCAGCTCGCGGCGCCAGCGGGCCGGGATCGCGTACGTCGATGCGGCCGCCGGCAGGTCCGCATGGAAGGCGGTGTCGAAGCAGGCCACGGCCGGCACCTGCGGCAGTGCCGCCCGGACCGACCGGATCGCGGCCAGCGCGGGCGGCTGGTGCAGCGGTGCGCGCTCCACGAGCCGGTCCAGCACGGACAGGACGCCGTCGTCGACGAGCACCGGGCCGCAGAAGGTCGATCCGCCGTGCACCACCCGGTGCCCGACGGCATCGACCCGGCCCAGCCCGGCGAGCACGTCCGCGAGCGCACCATGGTCGAAGCGCCCGCGGTCGGCCTCCAGGTCGCTGCGGTGCAGTACCTCACCCGCCGGGTCGAGCAGGCTGATCTTCACGCTGCTCGATCCCGCGTTGACCACCAGTACCTGCACGGATCAGCCCGACCAGGCCCAGCTGCGGATGTCGGGGGCGTCCTCCCCGGTGCTGCGGGTGTACGCCCGGCAGCGCAGCCGCTCGTCGAGCAGGTGCTGGCGCAGCGCGGCGTGGCGCACCGCGAGCCCCGGAACGCGGTCGATCACATCGGCGGCCAGGTGGAAGCGGTCCAGGTCGTTGAGCATCAGCATGTCGAACGGCGTGGTGGTCGTGCCCTCCTCCTTGTATCCACGCACGTGCAGCTGGTCGTGGTTGGCCCGCCGGTAGGTCAGGCGGTGGATCAGCCACGGGTAGCCGTGGAACGCGAAGATCACCGGCGTCGACGGCGGAAACAGCGCGTCGTACTCCCGCTGCGACAGCCCGTTGGGATGCTCGGCAGGATCCTGCAACCGCATGAGGTCGACCACGTTGACCACCCGCACCCGCAGGTCGGGCAGGTGCCTGCGCAGCAGCGTGACGGCGGCGAGGGTCTCGACGGTCGGCACGTCACCGCAGCAGGCGAGCACCACGTCCGGCTCGGTGCCGGCGTCGCTGGAGGCCCAGTCCCAGATCCCGATCCCCCGCTGCACGTGGGCGATCGCCGAGTCGAGGTCCAGCCACTGGTACTCGGGCTGCTTGCCGGCGACCACGACGTTGATCTGGTCGCGGCTGCGCAGGCACTCCTGCATCGTCACCAGCAGCGTGTTCGCGTCCGGCGGCAGGTAGACGCGAACGATCTCGGACTTCTTGTTCACGACGTGGTCGATGAAGCCCGGGTCCTGATGGGAGAACCCGTTGTGGTCCTGGCGCCAGACGTGCGAGGTCAGCAGGTAGTTCAGCGACGCGATCGGGCGCCGCCACGGGATCGTCCGGCTCACCTTGATCCACTTGGCGTGCTGGTTGACCATCGAGTCGACGATGTGGATGAACGCCTCGTAGCAGGTGAAGATGCCGTGCCGGCCGGTGAGCAGGTAGCCCTCCAGCCATCCCTCGCACACGTGCTCGGAGAGGATCTCCAGTACCCGGCCGTCGCGGGCCTGGTGCTCGTCGGACGCCAGCAGCTCGCCCTCGAACTGCCGGTCGGTCACGTCGAAGACGTCCTGCAGGCGGTTGGAGGCGACCTCGTCGGGGCCGACGAGGCGGAAGTTGTCCGGGTTCTTGCGGATGATCTCCCGCAGCCAACCGCCGAGCACCCGGGTGGCCTCCGCTGTCGCGTCGCCGGGTGCGGGCACGGCGACGGCCTGTTCGGCGATCGGGGGCAGCCGCAGCGGGCGCAGCAGCTCTCCCCCGTTGGCGTGCGGGGTGGCGCTCATCCGCAGCGGACCGGCCGGCACCAGTGCGTCCAGCGCGGCGACCGGCGCACCGGTCGCGTCGAACAGCTCCTGCGGCCGGTAGGACCGCATCCAGCGCTCCAGCTCCGCCAGGTGCGCGGGATCCTCGCGCACGCCGGAGAGCGGCACCTGGTGGGCGCGCCACGTGCCCTCGACCTGCACGCCGTCGACGACCGCGGGACCGGTCCAGCCCTTCGGGCTGCGCAGCACCAGCGCCGGCCAGCGCGGACGCGACGTGCTCCCGCTCGCCGCGGACTCGCGGATGGCGTCGATCGTGGCCATGACCCGATCGAGGGTCGATGCCATCCGGGCATGGGCACGCATCGGGTCCTCACCGGCGTGGACGTCGACGAAGAACGGCTCGTGTCCGTAGCCCTCCAGCAGCGACCGCAGCTCGGACTCGGGGATCCGGGCCAGCACCGTCGGGTTCGCGATCTTGTACCCGTTGAGGTGCAGGATCGGCAACACGGTGCCGTCGGTGACCGGGTCGAGGAACTTGTTCGCGTGCCACGACGCCGCGAGCGCCCCGGTCTCGGCCTCCCCGTCGCCGATGACGCACGCCACGAGCAGCCCGGGGTTGTCCAGGGCTGCACCGTAGGCATGCGCGAGCGAGTAGCCGAGCTCACCACCCTCGTGGATGGAGCCGGGCGTCTCCGGCGCGGCATGGCTCGGGATCCCACCGGGGAACGAGAACTGGCGAAACAGCGTGCGCATCCCGTCGGCATCACGGGAGACGTCGGGGAAGCGTCTGGAGTAGGTGCCCTCCAGCCACGCGGTCGCGACCACCGCCGGACCGCCGTGGCCAGGACCGGTGACGAACAACGCCTCCTGCTCGCGGGGCCGCAGGACCCGGTTGAGGTGCGCCCACAGGAACGTGAGTCCGGGCGTGGTGCCCCAGTGTCCGAGCAGGCGTGGCTTGATGTGATCCGGGCGCAGCGCCTCGGTCAGCAGCGGGTTGGCCTGCAGGTATATCTGGCCGACGGCCAGGTAGTTGGCGGCGCGCCACCACGCGTCGAGGAGCTCGAGCTCCGTGGTCGGGGCGGCGCCCGGTGCGGGCGCGCCCGCGGTGATCGTCATCGGAGCCGTCCGGTAGCGGTGCGAGCGGGACTGAGCATGATCACAACGATGCCCGCCGGAATCGGGCACCGACAGAGTCCTTCGGCCCCGGCGGGGAGCACATCCGCCCTGTCGGCCGGCACTGCCTGCTCCTCGCACTCGGTGTGACCCTGCTCAACAGCGTCGCCGGGATGCTCCAGTCCGAGGCAACGCGCCGCGTCCGCCGCCGTGCGACCACGGTGCCGGGTCAGCGGGCCGTCGCGACCCGCATCCCGGCACCCGCCGCGCACCCGCGTCCAGCATGGCTCCGAGCAGGACCGATGTGCGGTGGCTCGCGTCCCGGTCGAGCGGGCCGACGAGTTCGATCACCCCGTTGCCACTGCCCGCACAGGTGGGCGGTGATCGCGGCGGTCGGTGCGGATGCTGAACCGGCGACGAGCATGGTGGTCCTCTCGATCGAGCTGCGGCCGAGATCAGATCATTGACACTGCAATGACGATGGGGACCGAGGGCCCGAGTCGGTGAGCGGACGGACGACAGCGGGCGTCCACCTGACCCCGGGCGCGGGACCTTCGCCCGGGGTGTTCCCCGCCGGTGTGCCGGATCCTTGCCGCGGGCAGGTGCGCCGGGCGACGGAGGGACATCGCGGTGACAGCAACGTCAGGACGGAAGCGGCGAAGCGGTGTGACGCTGGCGGCCGGGCTCCGTCCCGGGCTGACGGCGCTGCGTCGCCGAGACGTCCCCCGGCTCCGGGGAGACCTGCTGGCCGGGCTGACCGTCGCCGCCTACCTGGTGCCGCAGGTGCTGGCCTACGCCGAGGTGGCGGGGGTGGCCGCGGTGGCCGGGCTGTGGGCCAGTGTCGCCGCGCTGGCCGTCTATGCCGTGCTCGGCTCGTCGCGGCAGCTGTCGATCGGGCCGGAGTCGACCACGGCGCTGATGACGGCCATCGCGGTCGCCCCGCTCGCAGCGGGCAACGCCGACCGCCACGCCGCCTTGTCGGCCGCGCTGGCGCTGCTGGTCGGGGGGATCTGCCTGCTGGGCCGGATCGCGCGGCTGGGCTTCCTCGCCGATCTGCTCTCGCGCCCGGTTCTGATCGGTTACCTCGCGGGGATCGCGTTCATCATGATCGGCGGGCAGCTCGGCAAGGTCAGCGGCGTCCGGATCGACGCGGAGACCTTCCCTGGTCAGGTGGCTGAGTTCGGCACCCGCCTCGGCAGCGCCCACGTCCCGACGCTCGTGCTCTCCGGCGGCGTGCTCGCGCTGCTGATCCTGCTCGGGGTGCTGGCCCCCCGGCTGCCGGGGCCCCTCATCGCGGTGCTCGCCGCCGCTGCGGCCACCGCAGTGCTGTCGCTCGACCGGTTGGGCGTGCACCTCGTCGGTGCCGTGCCACAGGGCATCCCCGTGCCGTCGCTGCCTGCGGTCGATGCGCCGGACCTGGCCGGGTTGCTGCTGCCGGCGATCGGGGTGGCGATCGTGGGCTATTCCGATGTCGTGCTGACCGGCCGAGCGTTCGCCGCCCGCAGCCGCGCCCCGCTCGATGCCGATCAGGAGCTGCTGGCACTGGGCGCGGTGAACCTCGCGGCGGGGCTCGTGCAGGGCTTCCCGGTCAGCAGCAGCGGCAGCCGGACCGTCATCGGTGACGCCGTCGGTAGCCGCAGCCAGCTCTCGTCGGTGGTGACGCTGCTGATCGTCGTGGTCGTGCTGGTGGTCGGCGGGCCCGTCCTCGCGGCGTTCCCCACCGCGGCGCTCGGCGCGCTCGTCATCTACGCCGCGGCACGGCTGATCGACATCGGGGAGTTCCGCCGCTTCGCGCGGTTCCGGTGGTCCGAGCTCGCCCTCGCGCTGGCCACCACGGTGGCGGTGCTGGGACTGGGTGTGCTCTACGGGGTGCTCGCCGCGATCGGGCTGTCGATACTGGACCTGCTGCGGCGGGTGTCCCGCCCGCACGACGGGGTGCTCGGCTTCGCGCCGGGGATCGCGGGCATGCACGACGTCGACGATCACCCCGATGCGGCGACGGTCCCGGGCCTCGTCGTCTACCGCTACGACGCGCCGCTGTTCTTCGCCAATGCCGACGACTTCCGCGCGCGGGCGCTCGCCGCGCTCGATGCCGCCGCCGGGCCGGTCCGGTGGCTGCTGCTCAACATGGAGGCCATCGTCGAGCTCGACATCACCGCGGCCGACACGCTCACCAGCCTGTGCGAGGAGCTCGACCGGCGCGAGGTGGTGATCGCGCTCGCCCGGGCGAAGCAGGACCTCCAGGCGGACCTGCAGCGCGGCGGCCTCATCGAGCGGATCGGCCGTGACCGCATCTACCCCACCCTGCCGACCGCGGTGGCGGCATATCGGGCGGAGCATCCTGCGGCGGACGGGTCATGACCGGGCGGCACCGGCCAGCCCCCGCGCCACGCCGTCACGCGGGTCGCCGTACCGGACGATCGTGACCGGGCAGGGGGCGTGCAGCATGCAGTACCGGCCCACCGAGCCGGGCCTGGTGCCCGCCGCCCTGCGCCGGCCCAGCACGAGCAGGTCGGCCCCGAGGGCCCGCTCGACGAGCACCTTGGCCGGGCGGCCGGGCTGCGCGACGACGTCGACCGGCACCGTTGCCAGTGCACCGCCGCCTGCCGCGGCGATGCCGTCCACCCAGCGCCGCCCGCTGCGCTCGATGCTCGCGGTCAGCTGGTCGAGCGTGGGGGCGGCGAAGGCGCAGTAGTGGACGCTGCCGGTGTGGTCCGGCGGCAGGAACGCGCGCACGACCTCCACCCGCGACCCGCGCAGAGCGGCCTCGGCCAGCGCGATGCGGACGGCCGCCAGCGCCTCGACCGACCCGTCCAGCCCCGCCACGATCCGGCCCTGTTCCTGCATGACAGCTCCCTCGACGGTCCGGCGTTCGGCCCTCACCGCCACGATGTCGAGCGCCGTCGGATCCGACGACAGGCTGACGGCCCCTCGCTGCCGGGCCGCACGTCCCACCGCCGTCCCACCTCACCGCTCGGGGGCCGTCCGGCCCTGTGCGGCACGGTCGCTCGCCCGTGTTCGGCTGCCCGGCGTCCGCCGAGCATGGCTCTACCGAGTGCACCGCAACGGATGCACGCGATGAGAGGAGCCGGCCATGCGGGTCCGCGTCGGAATCAACGGGATGGGCCGGATCGGCAGGGACGCCCTGCGCGGTGCACTCGATCGGGAGGACTCCGGGTTCGAGATCGTCGCGATCAACGACCTCGCCCCGGCGGAGACGATCGCCCATCTGCTGCGCCACGACTCGACCTACGGGCCGTGGACGCGCCGCGTCGAGCTCGCCGGGCAGTACCTGTCCGTCGACGACCACCTGATCAGGGTGATGCAGGAGGCCAACCCGGCAGATCTGGGCTGGGGCGACCTCGGGGTGGACGTGGTGATCGAGGCGACCGGGCGGTTCCGCACCCGGGAGCGCGCCGAGGGCCATCTCGCCGCGGGCGCCCGGAAGGTCGTGCTCACCGCGCCGGGCACCGACATCGACGCGACCCTCGTCATGGGGATCAACCAGGACACCTACGACGCCACGGCGCAGCACATCGTGTCCAATGCGTCCTGCACCACGAACTGCGCGGCACCGATGGCACAGGTGCTGCACCACGCCTTCGGGATCGAGGAGGGCCTGCTCACCACGATCCACAGCTACACGGCCGACCAGAACCTGCTCGACGGGCCGCACAAGGACCTGCGGCGGGCCCGCTCGGCCGCTGTCAACATCATCCCGACCAGCACCGGCGCCGCGCGGGCCATCGGGGAGGTCCTGCCCGACCTCGCCGGCAGGCTCGACGGGATCGCCGTGCGGGTGCCGGTGGTCGACGCCTCGCTCGTCGACCTGACCGTACGGCTGGCCGAGCCCGCCACGGTGGGGCAGGTCAACCGGGCCTTCGCGACGGCCGCGGACGGGCCGCTCAAGGGCTTCCTGCGCTACACGACGGACCCGGTCGTCTCCCACGACGTGATCGGCGAGGACGCATCGTGCCTGTTCGACTCGGGGCTGACCCGGGTGGTCGGGAGCACCGTCAAGGTGTTCGGCTGGTACGACAACGAGTGGGGCTACGCGCAGCGCACCCTCGACCTCGTCGAGCTGATCGCGCGAACGCTGCCCGAGCGGTAGCGTTCGGACCGGCACGCACCAGTGCCGGACGTGCTTGCGGTGGCAGGGCCGTTCGGCCCTACCCTCGGGGCCGTGCGCCGGGTTCGGCGGGCCGCTTGCCGACGTACCGTCATCGTCGACAACCAGCGACGAGAGGCCAACCTGTGACCATCTCCGTGTTCCTGCTGGACGACCACGAGATCGTCCGGCGCGGCATTGCCCAACTGCTCGAGTCCGAGGACGACATCCAGGTCATCGGGGAGGCCGGCACCGTGGCGCAGGCGCTCGCGCGCATCCCCGCGCTGCGTCCCGACGTGGCCATTCTCGACGTCCGGCTCCCCGACGGCGAGGGCATCACGGTGTGCCGTGACGTGCGCTCGGCGGTCTCGCCACCGCCTGCGTGCCTGATGCTGACCTCGTACTCCGATGACGAGGCCCTGTTCGGGGCGATCATGGCGGGTGCGTCGGGGTACCTGCTCAAGCAGGTGGCCGGTACCGATCTCGTCGGTGCGGTGCGCACGCTCGCGGCCGGCGGGTCGCTGCTCGACCCGAAGGCCACGGCCGTCGTGCTGGAGCGGCTACGCAAGGGCGACGAGCCGACCGACCCCCGGTACGAGACGCTGAGCCCGCAGGAGCGGCGCATCCTCGAGCTGATCGCCGACGGCCTGACCAACCGCCAGATCGGCACCGAGATGTACCTCGCCGAGAAGACCGTCAAGAACTACGTGTCCTCCCTGCTGCACAAGCTCGGCTTCTCCCGCCGCACCGAGGCCGCCGTCTATGCGGCGGAGCTGCGCCGCGACACCCCGCGCCCGAGCGGCCGATGACCGTGCCACCCGGGCGGCATCCGGTCGTCGCGGCGCAGTCGCGACATCGGGCCTCGCAGCTGCAGCTCCGCGATCGAGCTGCACCGCAAGGTGGATGTGGATGTGGATGCGGATGCCGGGAACGGTCGGCCTCGATCCCCTGATCGAGAGCCGCCCGGATCAGAGCGGCACGCGCCAGCTCAGCCGGGTTCCGGTCGGCGCCACCGGCTGCACCATGAGCGTGCCACCGCAGGCTGTCGCCCGCTCCTCGAGATTGCGCAGCCCGCTCCGGGCCGCGACCGGGTCGATCCCGATCCCGTCGTCGAGCACTTCGACCAGCAGCTCCGCCCCGGCGTCCACGGTCAACGTGACGTGGCTCGCCCGGCCGTGCCGCACGGCGTTGCTGATCCCCTCCCGCACCACCGCGACGGCATGAACGCCGATCTCGTCCGACACCAGGGTGTCCACGGCGCCGGAGATGCGCACCGAGGGCGACACGTCCGTTCCCAGCACGGCCTCCGCTGCGGTGTCGAGCAGCCTGCGGCGCAGGCTGGAGTCGGCGGAACCTTCCCCGGTGGTGTGCAGGTCGAAGATCGCCGTGCGGATCTCCCGGACGGTGGTGTCGAGCTCCTCCACCGACTGCTGGATGCGCTGCTGCAGGACGGGGTCGCTGCTGCGCCGCTGCAGGCTCTGCAGCTGCAACCCGGTGGCGAACAGCCGCTGGATGACGTGGTCGTGCAGGTCGCGGGCGATCCGGTCCCGGTCGGCGAACACGTCGAGCTGGCGCTGGGCACGGTTCTTCGCCTCCAGTTCCAGCGCGAGCGTGGCCTGCTCGCCGAAGGAGGTGAGCAGGGGTACCTCGACAGGCAGGAACGGGGGCCCACCGCTCAGCCGCAGCGCGACGAGCACGCCGATCCCCGCGTCCTGCGAGAGCAGCGGTACCGCCGCCGTCGGGCCGTAGGAGGTCGCGACGCCGACGGCCCCCGGCAGGTCGCCCGGCGATCCGACCAGCACGGCGGCGCGCCCCTCGACGATCTCCTCCAGCAACGGGTGGGTACCGATCCGGTGGACGCGGGTGACCTCGTCCGGGCCGCACACCGCGCCGATCCGGAACTCCGCGGTCGCCGGGTCGGGTCCCAGCAGGACGAGAATGGCGTCGGACCGGGTCAGCTCCATCGTCCGCTGCGCGATCAGGTGCAGCGCGTCCTCCTCGCTCGCTCCGGACAGGAGCTCGGCGCGGATCTCGGCGGTCGCCTCGAGCCATCGCTGACGCAGGCGGGTCTGCTCGAACAGGTCCGCGTTCTGCACCGCGATGCCGGCAGCGGCGGCGAGCGCCTCCACGACGACCTCGTCGGCTGCGGTGAACTCGCCGCCGCCCCGCTTCTCGGTGAGGTAGAGGTTGCCGAACACGGCGTCGCTCACCCGCACCGGAACGCCGAGGAAGGAGTGCATCGGCGGGTGGTTGGGTGGGAACCCGACCGACGCGTCGTGTCTGCTGAGATCCAGTAGTCGCAGCGGACGCGGGTCCAGGATGAGCTGCCCGAGCAGACCCTTTCCTTCCGGCAAGGGACCCATGTTCGCGCGGGTCTCGTCGTCGATGCCGATGTGGATGAAGCGCGACAGCCCGCCTTCCGGCGCCAGCACCCCGAGCGCACCGTACTGGGCGTCGACGAGATCGACGGCGGACTGCACGATCCGCCGCAACGTCGTGTCCAGTTCCAACCCCGCGGCGATGGCGAGCACAGCGTCGAGCAGGCCCTGCATCCGGTCGCGCGTGGCGACGATCTCGGTGAGCCGTTCCTGGACCTCGCGCAGCAGCTCGTCGAGCCGCAGGCTGGACATGACGTTGGGCATTCCCCGATGCGCGTGATCGGGACGCTCCTCGATCGACATCGCACCTCCTGGAGGGCCTCGGCACGACGGCAGAGCGGTGCTCACCGTGGCACGGCGCCGACCGGAAGGCAACCCGGCGTGATCGCGGCAAGGGGTGCCACCCGGCGGCGAGGCGCAGGGCTTTCGGCCGTGCTGGCCGGGCGGCGACCGCGGCATCGTGACGGCTCGGACCCGGAAGGGGGAGCCGTGGAACCGTCACAGGAAATCAGTCCGGCGTCCCGCGGGGGCGTCGTCGTGGGGACCGACGGGACGCCCGGCGCGACGGCGGCGATCCAGTGGGCCGCAGCGGAGGCCGCGCGCCGGGGCCACGCGCTGCGGATCCTGCACGCGGCCCCCTACGCGGTCGGGCCCACCGCCGGGCCCGGCCGGGCCCGCGCGGCGGAAGTGCTCGCCGAGGCCATCGCGGTCGCGCGCCGGGCCGTACCCGCGTGCGACGTCTCGGCCGCCTGGACGGCGAATGCCGCGATACCGGCACTGGTCGCCGCGTCCAGCCGGGCGTGCCTGGTCGTCGTCGGCATGGGCAGCCGCGAGCTGCCCCGAGACGCCGCGATCGGGTCCACGGCCGTCGACGTCGCCGGTCGCGCCTGCTGCCCGGTGGCCGTGATACGTGGGCGGCACCGCTCGCCCGGCCCGAAGCGTCCGGTTCTCGTGGGGGTGGCCGACGCCGGCGCCGACGCGCGCGTGCTGGGCGTGGCCTTCGCCGCGGCGCACCGGCACGGCTGCGGGCTGCTGGTCGTGCACGCCGAGCACGACACGACGGGGATGCTGGGACACCTCGTTCCCGGGGGGGCGGGGCGGCAGGCCGCCGCCAGCTCGCTCGCCGAGGGGTTGCGCGCCTGGTCGGAGCGCTTTCCCGGCGTCGGTGTCGAGGTGCGGACGCCGGCGGGCCAGCCGGGCACCGTGCTGCTGGGAGCAGCAGGCGCCGCGCGGCTGGTGGTGGTCGGTTGCCGTGGGCGCAGCGCGCCGGCGCGGGCCCTGTTCGGATCGACGAGCCGGGCGTTGCTGCGGCGCTGCCCGGTTCCCGTACTGGTCGTGCCGGCGGCTGTGAAGGACCTATGCCCGCTGTGCTGTGGGACGGACGACGGCAACGGGGCATGCGGCCCGGTGGATGGCCGCGTTGCTGACCGACCCGAGCACGAGGCCGGTGAACTCGCCGTGGCCACGGGTTCCGACGACGAGTAGCTGGGCGCCGGTCGACCGGGCGAGCAGCCCCGGTGCCGGGAAGTCGTGCACCAGCACCCGCTGCACGGCGACGTCCGGGTACTTCTCGCCCCAGCCGGCCAACCGCTCGGCCAGCACCTCGGCCGCCTCCTGCTCGATGAGCTCGCTGCCCACCATGGGCAGCGCCAGTACGGGGTCGCTGCCCCGGTCCCACCAGGTGTGCACGGCCACCAGCGGAACCTTCCGCTCCGCGGCGGCCTCGAACGCGAACGCGATGGCGGCCTCGCTCGTCGGGGAGCCGTCGATGCCGACCACCACCGGCAGCGTCGCGGTGCGGGTGGGTTCCCGCTCGGGGCCGCGGACGATCACCACGGGGCACGCCGCGTGCGTCGCGAGGGCGACCGCCACCGAGCCCAGCAGCAACCCCTCGAGGCGGTTGAGACCGCGGTCGCCCACGACCAGCAGCTGCGCCGTGCGCGCCGCGCCGGCCAGCACGGCGATCGGCGACCCGGCCGTGACCTCCTGCTCGATCTCGAGGGCGGGGTCCAGGCCGTGGGCCCCGGCAGCGGCGGCCGCGACCAGCTTGTGCGCGCGCTCGAGCAGCGTCGCGCGGTAGGCCGGGCTGTGTCCTGGCCGGCCGTCCGCGGCGTGCTCCTCGGTCCACCCGAAGGCATGCACCACCCGCAGCGGCAACCGGCGCCGCCCGGCCTCCTCGACCGCCCAACGCAACGCGCGCGTCGCGTTGTCGGAGCCGTCGACGCCGACGACCACTGCTCGCCTGGCCTGCTGTCCGTCCATCATGATCCTCCCGAACCCTCGTCAGCCGTTCTGCGTGTCCCTGGGGCCGAGGTTGCCCTCCGGGTGGTCCCGGGCGGAACCCGCGGACGGCCCGAGGTCGGGGGCCGATGGACCTGGGATCGGTGGCGCGAGGCCTGGTCGGCTGGGCCGTCCTGAAACAGGCTTGTCGGTCCGCTCCTCGGGTTCTCGTGCTTGCGCCGTCGACGGTCCGACCAGCCTCCCGAGCATCACGTCCACCACACCCGGTGCGCCCAGCGCGCTGCCAGCACGACGGCAAGGCCCGCCGCCGCCATCACCGGCTGCAGCACCGAGAACTGCTGCAGCACCGCGAGCTGCACCACGATCCACACCACGAGCGCCGCACCGGCTGCCACCGACACGTCGCCCGCCCGGCGCATCCCAGCGGCCTCCATCGCTGCCGCGACGAGCATCGGCGCCGCGACGCCGGCGAGCAGGAAGATCCCCGGCCACGTCCAGGTCGGGAACGGGGTGGCCGCGAGCCACGCCGCCGGCAGGCCCATCCCGTCGCGCATGAGCCCGAGCCCGCCCACCACTGCCGAGCCGCCGATGAGCAGTTCCAGCACGATCAGCACGGCGGTGGCGCCACGCTGCGGTGCCCGCACCGGCGCCGTCATCGGGAGCGCTCCGCCTGCGCGGAACCGGCGAGCTGCGTGGCGAGCCCGGAACCCCATGCCGTGGCCCGCTCCAGCTCGCCGTCGACCAGCGGACCGGGTGTCCCCGCGACGCGGAAGGTCTGCCTGCGGGCGATCATGCGGTAGCCGCGGCGGCGCAGCAGGCGGTGGGCGCGTGCCGCGGCCGACCCCGGCATCCGGGGGCGATCGATGCAGGTGTCGAAGCTGGCCGCGGGCACCGTGCCGGTGGGCAGCGCCTCGAGCCACTCCCGCAGGCCGACCTCGGCGGCCGTGGCCCCGCTCCCGACCTCCGCCGCGGCCGCGGCCCGCGTCCCCGGCCGGCTCATCCCGAAGGCGTGCGTCGGGCCGCCGACGACGAGCAGGTCGGCACCGCCGAGCGCCGAGGGCGCCGTGGCGACGTCGACGACGCGCACGGTCATCCGCTCGGCCAGCCCGTCGGCGATCGCGTCGGCGATCGCGCGGGTGTTCCCGAACACCGACTCCACTGCCACCAGTGCATCCATCACGTCCTCCAGCTGCCGCGCGCCGGACCCGGTGACCGGCGAACCCGAACATCGGCCCGATCCTCGGCACGAGCACGCCCCACCGGCAGGGCCCTTCGCACCCATGGGGCCGGGACTTAGAGCGTCCGGCAATCGAGGGTTCGCGAGGCACTCAATTGCCGGTCGCCTTCAGGCCCCGGATCCGCGCGGGTTCGGTGGCAGGACCTTCAGCGACCGGCGGGGGCCGGTCGGACCTGGGTGACCGGCCGGCACCGGCGCAGTCTCGGGCCATTGCCGCCTGCCGACCGCGCCGGTGATCGTCGAGGACCAGGAGATGCCCGTGACCCGCCGCCCGATCCCACCTCAGGACCAGCTCTGGCTCGAGCTCGACCGCCCGACGAACCTGCTCGTGATCACCTCGGTGATGTGGACGTCCGAGCCGGTCGACCCCGCAGCCCTGCGCGCTCTCGTCCAGGACCGGCTGTTGGATCGCTACCCGGTCTTCCGGCAGCGCGCCGTCGACGGCCTGCTCCCGGGCACCGCCCACTGGGAGGACGATCCGGAGTTCGATCTCGACCGCCACCTGAGGGTGGCGACCGTGCCCGCGCCCGGTGACCGGACCGCGCTCGAACGGTTCGTCGGGGAGCAGCGCAGCGTGCCACTGGATCGCAGCCGCCCGCTGTGGGCGCTGCACCTGCTGCAGGGCTACGGGACCGGGAGCGCGCTCGTGCAGCGGTTCCACCATGCGATGGCTGACGGCATCCGGCTCACGCAGGTCGCGCTCGGCATCCTCGATCCCGTCGACGGTGACGACCGGTCGCCCATCGCGCGGGTCGGCGGGGCTGCGCCGGTGCACGAGGGCGAGCACCTCTCGGCGCAGCTCGCCGACCTCGCCCGGCAGTCCGGGGGCGGTCCCGTGCTGAGAGCGGCCGGCTCGGTGGCCTCGCTGCTGCCCGCGTCCGTCCGCCCGGGCCACCTCCTCGACCTGACGGCGGAGACGGCGCTCACGGTGCTGCACACCGCCGGCAGCGTCGTGAAGATCGCGGCCTGGAACAACCCGCACACCCGGCTCGAGGGCGCCGTCGGTGTCGCCAAGACCGCAGTCTGGGGTGACCCGGTACCGCTCGAGCTGCTCACCGGGATCGCCCACGAGACCGGGACGAGCGTCGGGGACGTCTGCACGGCGCTCGTCGCCGGCGCCGTGTCGAGCTACCTCGACGAGCAGGGCGTGCTCGACGGGGAGACCGCCGACGACCTCGCCTGGATGGTGCCGGTCAACCTGGAGCCCTTCGACGCCGAGCTCCCCGCCGACCTGGGCAACCACTTCGCGCTCGTGCTCGCCGTGCTCCCGCACGCGCCCGTCCCGTTCCGGGAACGCCTCGCCGAGGTGCACACCCGGATGGCCCGGATCCGCGACTCCTACGAACCGATGATCACGTTCGGCATCTCCCGGGGCATCGCGGTCACGCCGGCCCCGCTGGGCAGCTGGATCAGCGACTCCCTCGCCGGCAAGGCCGTCGGCGTCCTCACCAACGTCCCGGGACCGCGCGTCCGGATGGCGCTCGCGGGTGCCCCCGTCACGGGCATGGTCGGGTGGGCTCCCACCAGCGCGCAGCAGGCGCTCACCGTCTGCGTCTTCAGCTACGCCGGCCAGGTCACGGTCGGGTTCGGCACCGATCGCGCCGTCATCGACGATCCCGAGCGACTCGTCGCCGCCTTCGCCGCCGAGGTCGGCGAAGCCGCCGCCCGGAACACGCCCATCCCCACCACCGCAGCAGCGACGTCGAGGAGGAGCTGACCATGTCCTTCAACCTGGCGACGATCTTGCGCGAGTCCGCCCGCAGCAACCCCGACCGGACCGTCGTGATCAGCGGCGAGCACCACATGTCGTACGCGCAGCTCGACCTGGCGTCGGACAGGTTCGCCGCGGGCCTGCGCGCGCGGGGCTTTCAGCCCGGCGACACCGTCGGGCTGCAGCTACCCAACGTGCCGCAGTTCCTCATCGCCTACTTCGGCATGCTCAAGGCCGGCTGTGTCGTGGTGCCGATGAACGTGCTCTACAAGGCGGGCGAGGTCGCGCACGTCCTGCGCGACTCCGGCGCGCGGATGCTCGTGACGTGGGCGGGATTCGCCGAGCAGGCCGCGAAGGGTGCCGCCGATGCCGGCGTCACCGAGCTCGTGGTGCTGACCACCCCCGGCATTGCCCAACCGTCGGTGGGACGCCCCTTCGAGGAACTGCTGCAGGGCAGCGGCCCGGCACCGATGTACCAGACCGACCCCGGTGATGTCGCCGTGCTCGTCTACACCGCCGGGACGACCGGCGTGCCCAAGGGTGCCGAGCTGACCCACTTCCAGCTCTACATGAACGCCGACACCCCCGGCAGGCTCTTCGGGATCCGCGACGACGACGTGGTGCTGGTGGCGCTGCCCCTGTTCCACATCTTCGCACTGTCGAGCATCATGAACCTCTGCGTCCGGTTCGGCGCCACGATGACGTTGGTGGCCCGGTTCGACCCGACCGTCGTCCTCGAGACGATGCAGCGCGACCGCGTCACCGTCTTCGAGGGCGTGCCGACGATGTACATCGCGCTGCTCAACCACCCCGACCTGGCCACCTACGACCTCTCCGCGATGCGGGTCGGGATCTCCGGCGGCGCCCCGATCCCGGCCGAGGTCATCGACGAGTTCGAGCGCACCTTCGACACCGTCATCCTCGAGGGGTACGGGCTGTCGGAGACCGCCGCCACCACCACCTTCAACTTCAGTGAGGCCGACCGGCGCGTCTACAGCATCGGCAAGCCGATCTGGGGTGTCGACGTGCAGATCTGGGACGAGCAGGGACAGCAGCTGCAGCCGGGCCGGGAGCACATCGGCGAGATCGTGGTGCGTGGCGTCAACGTGATGCGCGGCTACCACGGCAACCCGGAGGCCACCGCCGAGGCGATGACCGACGGCTGGTTCCACACCGGCGACCTGGGTTATGTCGACGAGGACGGCTACTTCTTCGTCGTCGACCGCAAGAAGGAGCTGATCATCCGCGGCGGCTACAACGTCTACCCGCGTGAGGTGGAGGACGTCCTCTACAGCCACCCCGCCATCGCGGAGGCGGCCGTCGTCGGCGTGCCCGACGCGCACTTCGGGCAGGAGGTCAAGGCCTTCGTCGCGCTGCGGCCGGGCAAGGAGGCGACCGAGGCCGAGCTCATCGCGCACGTCAAGGAGCGGATGGCCTCCTACAAGTACCCGCGATCGGTCGAGTTCCGCGACACGCTGCCCAAGAACGCCGCCAACAAGATCCTCAAGCGGGAGCTGTGACCGTCATGGACCGGATGACCCCGCTCGACGCGGCGTTCCTGCAGATCGAGGACTCCGAGCCGACCGCATCGCTGGCCATCTCCTCCGTCGCCGTGTTCGACGGCCCACCGCCCACCCCCGAGGATTTCCGGCGCCACATCGCGGGCCGCCTCCCGCTCATCCCCCGCTACCGGCAGAAGGTCCGCCAGATCCCACTCGACATCGGCCCCCCGGTGTGGATCGACGACGAGCACTTCGACATCGACTACCACCTGCGCCGCACCGCACTTCCCGACCCGGGGGGTGACGCCGAGCTGGCGGCGCTGCTGGGCCGGGTGATGTCGGCCCGCCTGGATCGGGACCACCCGCTCTGGGAGTACTGGCTCGTGGAGGGCCTCGCGGGCGGCCGGTGGGCCCTGATCTCCAAGGTCCATCACTGCATGGTCGACGGCGTCTCGGGCACCGACCTCTACCGGGTGATCCTCGATCCGACACCGACACCACCACCGGTGCTCGTCGACGAGTGGCACCCGGCTCCGGAGCCGTCCGGGTTGCGACTGACCGCGGACGCGGCGCTCGAACTCGCCCGCAACCCGATCGGGCAGGCGCGCGCGATCGCCGATGTGGTCCGGCACCCCACCACGCTGGCGGGAATGGTGCGCGACACGCTGCGCGGGGCGGCCACGCTGGCCACGGCGGCGTGGCCGGCCCCGGCGTCGTCCATCTCGGGTCCGCTGTCGGCGAACCGTCGCTTCGCCTTCGGCCGCGGCACCGTCGTCGACGTCGCGACGATCCGGAAGTCCTTCGGCGGGACGTTCAACGACGTGGTGCTCAGCGCGATCACCGGCGGCTACCGCGCGCTGCTGCTGGGCCGCCACGAGACGCCCGCTCCCGGGCTCGTGCGCACGCTGGTGCCGGTGTCCGTGCGCGCACCCGGGGAAGAGGGCACGCGGGGCAACCGGGTGTCGCTCATGCTCGCCACGCTGCCGATCGAGGTCGCCGACCCGGTCGAGCGGCTCGCCGCCGTCACGAGCAGGCTCGCCGCGCTCAAGGCCGACCACGAGGCGGAAGCGGGCGCCGCGCTGATCGGGATCGCCGGGATCGAGCCGTTCCCGCTCTCGGCCGCAA
The DNA here is from genome assembly GCF_042653605.1 of Pseudonocardia sp. GCM10023141. Classification (NCBI taxonomy): domain Bacteria; kingdom Bacillati; phylum Actinomycetota; class Actinomycetes; order Pseudonocardiales; family Pseudonocardiaceae; genus Pseudonocardia; species Pseudonocardia sp. GCM10023141. Next base: position 3,524 of record NZ_JBHSIR010000083.1, on the reverse strand, counting down.
CGGTCCGCACGCTCTCGCTGGTACCGCAGCGGGCGGTGGTCACCGTCACGACCAACGTGGCGGGCCCACGGGAGCCGCTCTACGCCGCCGGCAGGCAGCTGCGGGAGATCATCCCCTACGTGCCGATCGGGTCCACGATGCGGATCGGGGTCGCGATCTTCAGCTACTGCGGCGCGATCACCTTCGGCGTCACCGGCGACTACGACAGCGCCTCCGACATCGGCGTGCTGGCCCGCGGCATCGAGGGTGGGATGGCCGAGCTCGCCGCCGCCGCCAAGGCAGCTGGGCAGCCCGCATCGAACGGCACAGCGCGGAAGCACCGTGCGGGGAAAGCCTGACGCGACACTGACGGCAACGACGGCTGTCCGACGAGCCGGCACGCGTTGGCGGGACCTTCTGCCCCTGCCACACCCGTCCGCTCGGCCCTGCCGGAAGCGGTCGCACCGCGCCACCGTGGCGTCATGAGCCGCACAACAGAAGGCCCCGCACCGCAGGACATCGTGGTGGAACTGCGGGGCGGGATCGCCGACGACCTCGCCGACTACGCGCGTCCCAAGATCGCCACCGTACTCGCCCACACCGGCCGGCCGGCACTCCACACGAGGCTGCACGTCATCCGCCATCACGACCCGGCCCGCTCGCACCCGGTCACGGCCCGGGTGACCGTCGACCTCGACGGCCAGCCGATCCACGTGAGCACCGATGCGACAACGCCGCGGGAAGCCGTGGATCTTCTCGTCGACCGGCTCGGCAGGCGCCTCGAAAGGGTCGCGACGCACTGGACGGGGCGCCCGGCACGGGGCCACCACCCCCAGCCGCGGGCGACCGTCCGCCACCTCGCAGCCGACGGCACTCCGATGTCGATCGCGGACGCCGTCGCCGGCATGGACGACGCCGAGCACGACTTCCGGCTCTTCGTCGAGGCGACGCGCGGGGTCGACTCCCTCGTCCACCGCACCGACAGTGGTCTCGTCCTCGTCCAGGCCGACGGGCGGGCCGACGAGGTGGCCGACGTCGCGGACGGGGTCGTGGACGGGGTCGTGCCCAGCAACGAGATGCCACCCGTGCTCGACGCGGGGCTGGCGCAGTCCCGGCTGTTGGACGCCGGCCTGTCGTTCCTGTTCTATCGCGACGCCGGCCATGGGCGTGGCAGCGTCCTGTACGTGCGCGGGACCGTGCACCTCGGGCTGGTCGACCTGAGCGCGAGCTACCGGTGGGCGTCGTCCGGGCCGGTGCTGCAACCGTGAGCAGCGGCCCGCGCAAGGCGGTGGTGGCGGGTGTCAACGGATCCCGGTCGTCCCTGCGCGCCGTTGCTGCCGCCGCCGTCGAGGCCGAACGCCGCGGGTGGGCACTGCAGCTGATCTACGTGCCGGTGGAGCCTGCGGGCGACCTGCAGACCGCCGGCCTGCTCATCGGCGCGAGCCGGGTCGCCACCTGCAGCACCGTCGGGACGAACAACCTGGTCGTGACCGCACGCGTGCTCGAGGGACCACCGGTCCCCACGCTGCTCGACGCGGCTGCGCACGCCGAGATGCTCGTCGTCGGCACCGGTTCGACGCCGGGCACCCTCGGCCCCGTCGCGACCGCGTTGCGCCGGGCCGCGGCCGGACCGCTGCTGATCGTCCCACTCGTCGTGCCCGGGGTCGCGCCGACGACCCTGTCCACCATGCCGCGGCCACGCGGTCGGCCCGCCGTCCCCATGGCCGGACCGCGGGGGTGCTGAGGTCCGGTGCCGGGAGCCGATCGGCCCTGCCCACCGCAGTACTCGGACTCCTCCCGCGCGAGCCGCGGCCTCGCACGATGGTCGTACCGAACCGAACAATGTCGAAGGAGCGAGAGCATGAGCACATCGACCAAGTCCACAGCAGACGGGAAGGACGCCGCCAAGGAGGCGGCCTCGCAGAACAGGGCCGAGAAGGACACCGCCCGGCCGGATGCGCTGAAGCTCCGGGGCGACGCGTTCGTCGCACGGATCAAGGAGCTCATCAACGAGAGCACCGTGCAGCGCATCGTCGTGAAGAACGAGGAGGGGCAGACCGTGATGGAGATCCCGATGGCGGCCGGATTCGTCGCGGCCGTCGCCGCCCCGGTCGTGACGGCCGTGAGCGCGATCGCAGCGATGGCCAACCACTGGAAGATCGAGGTGTACCGCAAGGAGCAGTAGGAAGCACCCGGTGGCCCGACCGACCGTGCCCCGCTCGCCGACCCCTGACCGGGCTCCCCGGACAGGGGTCGGCCCGCGTCCGAGCCCGCTGGCAGGCAGCGGCGGGCCCTTCGGCCCTACGGCCGCCGCGGCAGGCCCCGGAGCCTGGTGCCATGACACAGACACATCACAAGACCGACGCCGAGCTGAAGAGCGCGGTCGTCGACGAGCTCGAATGGGTCCCCGACGTGGATGCGACGAGAATCGGCGTCTCCGTCAACGACGGTGCCGTCACCCTTGCCGGCGAGGTGAGCTCCTACCCGGAGAAGCGCAATGCCGAGCGCGCAGCGCTGCGGGTGCAGGGTGTCACGGCCGTCGCCGACGAGATCACGGTCCACAGCGCGTGGAGCGCCGTCACCGACACCGACGTCGCCCGCGAGGCGGGCGAGGCCCTCGACCGCTCCGTGGAGGTGCCGCCTGGCGCGGTGCAGGCCGTGGTTCGCGCCGGGACCGTCACCCTCTCCGGCACCGTCACCTGGCGTTTCCAGCGGGTGGCCGCCGAGCGGGCCGTGCGCGGCCTGCGCGGGGTCCTCGCCGTCCACAACGACATCGCATTGGCGGAGCGGCCGGTTGCCACCGACATCAAGAAGGCGATCAACTCGGCGCTCGTGCGCAATGCCCAGATCGACAGCAACCATGTGGACGTGACGATCTTGCCCAGCGGGGTCGTCACGCTCCGCGGAACGGTCCAGTCGGCGGCCGAGCGCCGCCAGGCCGAGCACGCCGCGTGGGCAGGCGCCGGGGTCACCACCGTTCAGAACCTGCTCCGCATCGAGAGCTGACGCCCAACCGGCGCCTGCCGCCGGTCCGGACCGCCACCCCCGCCACCACCCCCGGCCACCGGCAGCGGGGGTGGCGGGCCCGGCCCGGCCGGCGAGCAGGTCGTCGCGGCGCTCGCAGCTTGGCACGAATCCGAGCAGCGGGGTGTTGAGCAGGCTCTCCCCACCCAACAGGGCGCACGGCTCGGTCGCGGGAGCGCCTGCCGCTCGGCCGTGTCACGCTGCGGTCAACGCTCGTACGGACCGCTGCACGGCCGGGTCCTGCGAGAACCCGCGGCCGCACGCTGCCGGCCGGACGCGGCCCTCCGCGCGCGCAGGTCACGCCGCTCGGCGTCGGTGAGGCCACCCCACACCCCGCTGTCCTGCCCGCTCGCCAGCGCCCAACCCAGGCACTCGGCGGTGACCGGGCAGCGCGCGCACACCGCCTTGGCCTCGGCGATCTGCACGAGCGCCGGACCGCTGGTCCCCACCGCGAGTCGGGTAGCCGAGGGGAATCGCACCCCTCGGCTCCCACAGATCCCCGCATGAAGATCTCCCTTCAC